>JAJDEX010000275.1 GCA_029259575.1 Planctomycetota bacterium
GCGGGATCTCCTTGCGCAGCTTCTTGAGCACCGCGCGACCACGCATGTCCGCGCGACTCTTGTGGACGATCGAGGACAGCGCATCGACCGAATCGCCACCGACCAGGATGTCGAGCTTGACGAGGTCATCCTCTTCGTAACCCGTCAGGTCGTAGTTGAGCGTCCCGAACCCGCGCGTCGCCGACTTCAGTTTGTCGTAGAAGTCGTACATGATCTCGGCGAGCGGCACGTCGAAGACGAGCTGCACGCGGGTGGGGGACAGGTGCTCCTGGCGCACGAACGTGCCGCGGTGATCGGTCGAGATCGACATGACGACGCCGATGTACTCGGTCGGCATCAGCATCGACACGCGCACGATCGGCTCCATCACGGCTTCGATCTTGTCGGGCGAGGGCAGCGCGCCGGGCGAGTAGATCCAGCGCTCTTCCCCGCCGACCATGCGCACCTTGTACGTCACCGACGGCGCGGTCTGGATCATGTCCAGGTCGTGCTCGCGTTCGAGCCGTTGCTGGATGATCTCCATGTGCAGCAGCCCCAGGAATCCGCAGCGGTAGCCGAAGCCCAGCGCCTGGGACGTGACCGACTCGTAGCAGAAGGACGAGTCCGTCAACGACAACGTGTCGAGCGCGTCGCGCATGTCCTCGTACTCGCCCGGATTGGTCGGGTAGAAGTCCGCGTACACCATGTGCTTGGGCTCGCTGTAGCCCGGCAGCATCTCGACCTTGGGTCCCTTGTCGATGGCCATCGTGTCGCCGACGCGCACCGAACCGAGTTCCTTGATGTTCGAGACGAAGTAGCCGACCTCGCCCGCCTTGAGTTCGGGGGCCGGCTTCATCTTGGGCTCGAAGCGCCCGACCTCGAGCGCGTCGAACACGCGGTCCGCGCCCAGCATGCGGATCTTGTCGCCCTTGCGGATCGTGCCGTCGACCACGCGCATGTAGATGATGACTCCGCGATACTCGTCGTAGACGGCGTCGAAGATCAGGGCGCGCAAGGGAGCGTTCGGGTCGCCCGAGGGCGGCGGGATGCGCTCGACGATCTGGTCCAGGACCGCCGCGACGCCCTCGCCGGTCTTGGCGGACACGCGCAGGGCATCGGTGGCCTCGATCGCAAGACTGTTCTCGATCTCCTCGGCGATCTCGTCCGGCCGCGAGTGCGCCAGGTCGGTCTTGTTCAGGACCGCGATGATCTCGAGGTTCGCCTCGATCGCCAGGTACGCGTTCGCGACCGTCTGGGCCTCGACGCCCTGGGACGAGTCGACCAGCAGGATCGCGCCCTCGCACGCCTGCATCGCCTTCTCGACCTCGTAGTTGAAGTCCACGTGGCCCGGCGTGTCGATCAGGTTCAGCTGATAGCGTTCGCCGTTCACCGTGTGATGGATGGTCACGGCGTGCGCCTTGATCGTGATACCGCGCTCGCGCTCGAGCTCCATGTCGTCGAGCAGCTGCGCCTGCATGTCGCGCTTCTGGACCGTGCCCGAGATCTCGAGCATGCGATCGGCGAGCGTCGACTTGCCATGATCGATGTGCGCGATGATCGAGAAGTTACGGATGTGCTGGTTGTCCATCACTCGGCTCCCACAAGTTGCCGGAGTTGTTGGGCGAGATCGTGCAGTGCACGCCCGCGGTGGCTGATCGCGTTCTTCTCGGCGGACGAGAGCGTTGCGAAGCCACGATTGGATTGGGGGAGATCGGGTTCGGTGAACAGGAACAGCGGGTCGTACCCGAAGCCGTTCTCACCGATGGGGGATTCGAGGATGCGCCCGTGCGTCTCGCCCTCGATGACGGCCAACGCGTTGCCGTCCGCATCGACCAGGGCCAACGCGCAGACGAACTTGGCGGTGCGCTGGTCGTCGGGCACGCCCGCGAGCTCGGCCAGCAGCTTGGCGTTGTTGCCCGCGTCGTCACCATGCGTGCCGGCGTAACGCGCCGAATGCACGCCCGGAGCACCGTTCAGGTGCTCGACTGCGATGCCGGAGTCGTCGGCCAGGCACCAGCGTTTCGTGTGCAGCGCCGCGCCGGCGGCCTTCTTGACGGCATTCTCGGCGAACGTGGCGCCGTCCTCGACGACCTCGGGCAGACCGCCGATGTCGTCGGGCGTCACGACCGTGATCCCGAGCGGCTCCAGCATGGAGCGGAGTTCGGCAACTTTGTGCGCGTTGCCGGTGGCGACCAACAGTTCCATGGCGCCTATTCCTTGCCCAGCGCGGCCTTCTGGGCCTCGAAGATGTGCCGGATGCCGGCCTCGCCGAGTTCGAGCATCTTGTCGAGCTCGACCTTGCTGAACGGCGCACCTTCGGCGGCACCTTGGACCTCGACGAAATGGCCGGAGCCCGTCATCACGAGGTTCATGTCCGTGTCGGCCTTGGAGTCCTCGGGGTAGTCGAGGTCGCAGACGACTTCACCATCGACGACACCGACCGAGACCGCGGCGAGTTGCTCGGCCAGCGGCCACTCGCGCAGCATGCGACGCTCGTCCATCCACGTGAAGGCATCGTGCAGGGCGACCCAAGCTCCACTGATCGAAGCCGTGCGCGTGCCGCCGTCGGCCTGCAGCACGTCGCAGTCGATCCACACCGTGCGCTCGGTCATCTTGTCCGTACGCACGACGGCGCGCAGGGCACGCCCGATCAAGCGCTGGATCTCGACGGAGCGCCCGTCGGTCTTGCCGGCGCGGTCGCGCGACTTGCGATCGTTCGTCGAGCTGGGGAGCATCGAGTACTCGGCCGTCAGCCAGCCCTTGCCCTTGCCTTTCAGGAAGTGCGGCACCCCGTCCTGGACGTAAGCGGTGCAGAGCACACGCGTCTCGCCGAACGACACCAGGACCGAACCCTGCGCCTTGTTGGTGAACCCCCGCTCGAAACGGATCTGGCGGGTCTCTTCGGGCTTACGTTCGTCGTGTCGCGTCATGGGAGTGCCCCTCCGAACCTGGGGATGAGGTCCGTTTTGGGCGCAACAGTCTAACGGGCCGAGCGGACCAACGGTGCCGGACACTGCTCCGGTTTGCCGCGAACGGGTGCCCGAGAAGGAGGTCCGGCGCGCAGGTCGTGGCGGTTCCCCCGTGCGCCTACTCGGCACGCCGCAGAGCGCGCACATGGGCCAGGGCGATGGTCTGGGGTCCCGTGGCGGTTTCCACGACGACCCCGGCCTCGAGGTCCAGGTCGTGGAACGTCCCTCTGACCTCGCCGGTCGGGCCGTCGACCACCACCGGCATCCCGACCAGGCCCGTCGCGGTCACGAAGGCGTGGGTCAGGGCCGTCGGGTCGGACTGGGTCGTGGCGAGCCGGGCCGGCAGGGCTTCGAGCAGCCTCGACGTCACGTCCTCGAGGGGCACGTCGTGACCCTCGAGCAGCAAGCTCGTCACCGCGCGCTCCGCCTGCAGCTCGCCCGGGAACGAACTCTGACGGACGTTCAGACCGACACCGACCACGTACGTGGGCCGCGCGGGGTCGAGGCCGCGGGCTTCGACCAGGACGCCGGCCAGCTTGCGGTCGCCGATCAACAGGTCGTTCGGCCACTTGAGCCAGGCGCCGGTCAGTCCCACGGCCTGCACCACGTCCATCGCCGCCAGGCCTCCGGCCATCGTGAGCGAGGCCGGTTCGGGGGCCGGGTGGGTCGCGTCGACAGGGGGACTCCAGATCAGGCTCGCGTAGAGACCTTCGCCCGGCGGACTCCACCAGGCGTTGCCGCGACGGCCGCGACCGCTCGTCTGGGCGGTCGCCAGGTGCACGTCCCCGTGCCTCGCATCGTCGGCGGCGATCGCGTGGAAGGCACGTTCGTTCGTCGAGTCGCAGGTGCCGTGACGGAAGGCGCGCATCGCGTCGCTCAGTCGCCGGAGTTCGGCTGCACGGCTTCGACCGTCTCGTCGCCGTCGCCGCGGGGCCCGGGCGGTCGCTCGATCTCGGCCGGTCCGGTGCGGGTCCAGATGCCGCCGACGTCGCCGACCGGGATGCCGTAGCCGATCGTGTACACCGCCGACTGGTCCGGTGCGGCTTGCACCGAGAACACGACGCCGACGACGCGACCTTGACCGTCCAGGATCGGTCCGCCCGAGTTGCCCGGGTGCACCGCCGCGTCGACCTGCATGTTGCCGTCCACGAGGCGACTGTAGATGCCGCGGAAGGTCGAGGCGATCACACGGTCGCCCTCCTGGATCGCGAACGTGCCGAGCGGGAAGCCCATGACGTAGACGTCAGCGCCCGGTTCGGGTGCGCTCGCGCCAGCATCGAAGTCCTCGATGTACGGCATGCCTTCGAACGGTTCGATGCGGACGAGGGCGAGGTCGGTGTCGTCGTGCAATCGCACGACCTGGGCGGGGAGGCGGACGTCCGTTCCGGTGAACACGGCGTGGACCTCGAAGACGACGTCCAGCGGCAGGTTCTTGACGACGGCCAGCAGTTCGTCGTCCTCGGGGGGCGTGACGACATGGCGGTTCGTGATGATCCAACCCTCGGGCGAGATGCAGAACCCAGAACCCGTCGCCTCCAGTGCGAAAGGCACGCCATCGTCGTCGAAATTGGGTCCTATCCCTCGAAGCGGATCGGACACGTGCAGCGTCTT
>JAJDEX010000276.1 GCA_029259575.1 Planctomycetota bacterium
GCCAACGCTTCGATGGGTCGCATGACGATCGACGTCCCGTGCGGCGACGTCCTCTTCGAGGTCCGCGAACCGGATTGTCTGATCGTCAACGTGACCGACACGGAAGGAACTCTGGCCCTGGCTGGATTCCAGACCGGCGACAAGATCATCGGCATCGACGGCCAGGAGTTCGAGTCCATGGGCGCCTTGACCGGCGCCTTCTACGGAGGCGGGAGCAAGGACATCAAGGCGATGGTCCTGCGCGGCAGCACGACGATGGACCTGACCCTGAAAGTCCCCACGGGCAGCAATTTTCGCGACATGGGCGGCAGCCTCAATCCCGGCAACCGGGACTGAGCACGAACTCGGTGAACTCGATGCAGCCCAAGAACGTGTTCGGCGGCCTGGTCCTGCTCCTGCTCGGCGGCGCGCTGGGCTACGGCCTCGCACCGAAGTCGGACGGGACGCAGGAGCTTGCGACGTCGAACCCTGCGTCCACGTCCGTGAACGCTGCAGAGCGATTGGTGGGGGACGACGCCACCTCCGACCGCACCTCGCTCGAAGGCGTGCAGGCCAACCCCTACACGCCATCGCCCGAGCGCCTCGCCCAGGTCATGGATGCCGTGGTCGTGCCTGACGTGGGCGCGCTCGAGGAGGGCGAGGACGCGGTACCGATCACCGGAAGCGTCCGGTACGAGAACGGCGACCCGGTCGCTGGTGCCGTCATCGTTTGCACGCGTGTTCTCCCAAGCTCTGCTTCGGTTCGCCGGAACGACAGGTGGCAGGGAGCGCCTGCTCCCAGGTCGTTGGAGAAGGACTTCGAGAGAACGGCGACGTACTGGGCCCGCGCTCGATCCGGCGAGGAACGCATCGATAGCGATGAGGCTGGCGAATTCCGAACACGTCCGTACGCGGACGGTGCGAAGTTCATCGTGCGGGCCTATCTGGACGCGCACGAGATCGTGGCTGCCGAAGGCGGGTACGTGCGCCCGGGAGACACGGTGAACTTCGTGGCGCGCAGGGTCGCCCGTATCGCGATCGAGGTCACCCACGCGGATGGTCGCGACGTGACCGAAGCGGTGATCGGGATTCGTGAGGACGACCGCTACGAGTTCCACGCCTGGACGAAGGACGAGCCTTGGATCAGTGTCCTGCCTGGTTCGTATTCCCTGAGGGCCTTCGATGGGCTCCGCGACGGGAACGACCAGCAGGGTGCTCCGGACGCGGATGGTTCCAGCCCGTTGGTCACGGTTCAAGCCACGCTCGAAGAGCAGGCGCCCATTCCGCTCGAGCTCCGCTCGACCCTCGGCATACGTGGATCCTTGAAGGGCAACCGCGATCGTCTACTGCAGGTGCGCATGTTGAGCTTGGGTGCGACCGGGGACGTCGACGAAGAGCTGCTGGCGACCTCCATGGAGCAGGCTTCTCTACGCGATCGGAGGTTCCGATTCATGGACCTCTCTCCGGGGCGCTACGCCGTCGGGGTCGTGGTTGCGGGGAAGGAAGTCCTCTGTCACGAGGTCATCACCATCGAAGATCACGTCGTCGAGGTCGTTCTGACAGTCCCGGAGTCACGGAACGACGACGCGCTGGTGATCACCGTTCTGGACACAACAGGCGCGGGGATCCCCGGCGTGCAATTCGATTGCTTGGTTCGAAAGGGGAACTACACACAACCCGTGCGTCTTCGACCGTCCGTGGCATCCAACGGAACCTACACGCTGCATGGGTCCGGAGACTTCGCCAGGTTCTTCCTGGAGTGGGACCCTGCGGAGTCCTTCCTCGTGACCTTGCAACACCCCAGCTACGCAGACCTGGACCTGCAACTCGTCGAGGGGCAGCGCGAGGCCACGGTTCAGCTGATGGATCCCGTCACCGTGCGCGTGGAAGTGGAGGGCCACGCGGCGAGTCCGTTCCGGGGCCGATTGTCGGCGGCCATCTCGATCCCGCGCAAGAACGGCAGTGCTACGACGCACCGCGACGTTTCGGATGCGATCGATGCCGACGGCGTGGGCCATCTGACGGGACTCGAGCCGGGCACGTATCAGGTCGAGTTGCGCTGCGAGAGCGACCGTGTCCAGTTCGCTATCGCAGCCCAAACGGTCGACGCGACGAGCGGCGAGGTGCTCGTACGTTTCCAGATGCCGAAGTTGCACACGTTGCGGGTCCGCGCGCCGGGATTCGCGGTTGGAACGGTGTTCTACCTTCACAGTGATGCGCTCGTGAACGGCCACAACGCTCGATACGCGCAGGCGACCCTGGATGAGGACGGCATTGGGATCTTCCGAGACCTGGGTGATGGTGGCTACCAACTCAGTACGCGTGACGCGCAAGGGAACATGGCGATCGAGATCCCCTCCGCTGAAGTCGTCTTCGAGGGGGAAGTGCTGGACTGTCTGACCGTTCGCATCGACGACGAGGACGGGCTCCTGGCGGCTTCGGGTCTGATCGAGGGCGATGTGATCGTCGGTTGGGACGGTCAGGAACAGCCCCTCGCCCGCACGATCGAAGAACATCTGGAAGCCCATCCGGGGCAACAGGTGCAGCTGCTCGTGCTGCGCGACGGTTCCGCGATGACGGTCCCGTTCACCTGTCCCGCCGTCAGCGACAACGAAGTCCTCGGCGGGTCCCTGAAATGGGATTCGACCGACTGATGGACC
>JAJDEX010000277.1 GCA_029259575.1 Planctomycetota bacterium
GATCTGCTCGAGCTCCGCGTCCTGGAAGGGCTGCCGCGGCGCGAGGATCGAGAGCACGTCGCAATCCTCCGGCAGGTCGCCGTCCTCGACGTAGTTCCACAACTCGTGCACGAATCCGGCTTCGCCGAGAATGGCCTCGGCCCGGCGTGCCGCCTGGGGACCGTCGCCGTAGAGGTCGGCCTCGCCATGCCCGCGCGTGTGATAGATCTTCGGCTGCGAGCCGCGGGTGACCGCCAGGATCGCTTCGACCAGCGCCGCTTCGGCGTCGAACGAAGCGATGCGCGGCGGGGCGTACTGCTCGGGGTTCGGGTTGCCCGCGTGGATGCGACCCAGGTCCCCCACGATCATGTTCTGCTGGATGCTGCGCTGGATCGCCAGTTCCTGGCTGCGCAGCTCCTTGGTCTCGGGATCCTGGTACGACACGACCAGGCCGTTCATGTTCGGCAAGAGGTGCAGGGCGCGCGCGCGCTCTCCCCAGCCCGCAGGATTCGAAGCCGAATTGACGCGGACCGTGACCTTGCCGTCGGCGCCGCGCTCGACGAGTTGCAAGACCTCCTGGGACAGAGCTTGCAGCTCGCCCACGATTCCCTCGAGGGGCCGGTGGTCGTACGCGCGGAAGAACAGGTCGACGACGACGCCGTCCGGCATGTCCTCCAGCAAGCTCGCCGCGGCGGGACTGAGCGTGTTGCGACCGGCCTGGGTCAGGTCGATGTTCATGCGCACGCCCGGACGGGCCGCGAGCCAGTTGATCAACATGACGCTCGCCAGCGCGAGCAGGATCGAAAGTCCGGTGAACGCGCCGATGCCAGCACGCGCTCCACCACCTACACGGTTGGAACTCATCCGCGCCACCTCCGCATCTCGAGAGCTCGGATCGCCAGGAAGACGAAGAAGACCGGCCAGGTCAGGAAGAACACGACCTCGGCCGTGTCGACCTGGCCACGTGCGAACGAACTGGTGTAGTGCACGATCAGGTTGATCGAACCCAGGACGGAAGCGCCTGTTTCGAGCAAGGTTTCACGCCGACCGGGGTCCTCGATGAACGAGGCCACCCAACCGAGGAACCGCGAACCGAACTCCGGACCGAGCAGCCACGCGAGGCAGGCGATGAACGACATGAACGCGGCGATCAACGGCGAGTCGACCAGACTGCTGACCGTCAGGCCGATGGCGATGAACAACCCCGACACGCAGACGGCGCCGACGTAGGAGCCGATCAGCGGCGCCCAATCGACGTCGATGCCCTTGATCTGGAACGCGAGCGCGAACAGCAGTGTCGAAGCCCACAGGATCGCCATGAAGAGCGTGCCCGCGAGGAATTTGCCGATGACGACGGCCGCATCGCTGATGGGCGCGGTGAGCAGGTATTCGAGCGTGCCCGAGCGCGCCTCGTCCGCGAACAGCCGCATGGTCAACAGCGGCGGCAGGAACAGCAGCAACGCCCAGAACATGTAGCCGTTGCCACCGAGCGCCGCCTGGAAGGTCTGGCCGACCTCGCCGCCGATCGCACCGAACATCAGGCTGAACACCAGCCCGTGCAACAGCAGCGCGAGCGTCAGCAGGATCCAACCGAGCGGCGAATAGAACAGGCTGGTCAGTTCGCGGCGCGCGATGATGAGGGTGCCGCTCATGCGTCGCGTTCCTCGTCCGTGCAGGCCTCGTCCTCGTCCGCGGCCGGGGCCTCCGGGTCGGCCGACACGGGCGCGCCCAGGTCGCGGGATGCGCCACGGTCGAAGGGGTTGAGGCTGTAGATCATCTTGGGCGCGTCGGGCTTGGCCGCAGCGGGAGCCGTCTCGCTCGAGGAGGCGACCGGAGCCATGCCCAACTGCAGACCGCTGGCCAACGTGCCTTCCACGGTCGGCGTGGCGTCGACAACGGAGGCTTGCGGGGCGCGCTGCGCATCGGCGCTAGCGCGTGCGGACGGTTCCAACGATGCGCCGACGACGAGTTTCGCGAACAGGTCCTCGAGGCTCGGGCGTTGCCACGTGAGTTCACGCAGCGCCCAACCCTGGATCTGTGCGAGCGCGCCCACGTCCTCGCGCAGATCGCCTTCGCCACGGATCGCGAAGCCTTGATGGATGCCGAGCTTCTCGCCGACCACAACCTCGGTCACGCCGGGCAGGGCCTTCAGCAGGCGCGCCGCGTCGTCCGGATTCGGACCGACGAAGGCCTCGAGCAGGATGTGCCCGTTGCCGGCGTACTGCTGCACGAGTTCAGGTCCGGTGCCGTCGGCGACGAGGTTGCCCTCGGCCATGACGATCACGCGCGGGCAGATCGCGTCGATCTCGGCCAGGATGTGACTGGAGACGAGCACGGTGTGGTCGGCGGCGAGTTCGCGGATCAGCGCGCGCACCTCGATGCGTTGGATCGGGTCCAGGCCGCTGGTCGGCTCGTCCAGGATCAGCACGTCGGGCTCCGGCAACAGCGCGACCGCCAGGCCGACCCGTTGACGCAGACCGCGGGACAGGCGCCCGACCTGTTGACGGGCACGATCGCTGACGCCGACGCGCTCGAGCACCTCGCCGATGCGCAACTTCGCGTCGGCGCGGTCCATCCGATGCAGCCGCGCCTGGAAGCGCATCATCTCCTCGACGCGCATCTCGGGGTACAGCGGCACCGACTCGGGCAGGTAGCCCAGGTGCTTGCGCATCGCCAGCGACTGACGCAGCACGTCGTGGCCGGCCACGACGAGGCGCTCGGCGCTGGTCGCGGGCAGATAGCCGGTCAGCATGCGCATGACCGTGGTCTTGCCCGCGCCGTTGGGGCCGAGGAGGCCGACGACCTCGCCGGTTTCGATTTGGAACGTCACGTCCCGTACGGCGGTCACCTGGCCGAAGCGGCGGGTGAGTCCTTGAACGTCGATCATGGGGCGGGGAGGGTACCCGTGGGCTGGCCGGGGGTCGATTCGCGAATGCCTGGAATCGGCCTGGAAGGGCTCAGATTGAGGTTGGGGTCGAGGCCAACGCGGTGGACGGGGCCGGGTTCGTCGGGAAGCGGGTCCCTTGCACGAATCCGACGTGGCGACGGGGTTCTATCATCGCACGGAACAGGGGCCGCGGAGGCGCGACGAGCCTTCGCCAATCCGAGGAGCCCGGGACGTGTCCAGCAGGAGCTCGAGTCGGCGTGGAAAGAGGCGAGGGAGCGCACCCAGATGAGCACGCTCCCTCGGCATGGCCCGCGATGAGGATCGACCACTTGGGTAACCACCCCGGTCGCGGACATAGGATCACGGTCACCGGGAAGCCCGGACCTGGCGTGAATGGAACCACCTGGTGATTCGCGATCCGCTGGGCAGAGATCAAACGGCGTGCCAAAGGCTGCCCGACCCGGCCGAACCACCTCCGAGCCCCCCACTCCGCGCCTCACGTCTCCCCCGGACACATGTCGAGCGCAACCGCACGAACGAGCGTGCGCGCACAGGTGGATCGATGGTTCCCGTGCTGGGAGCTGCTGGAAGGAGCCCCGATCGGCGCCCACGACGCGTTAGATTGGCCGTAGCCCCAGCGCACACCCATGATTTCGACCGCACACATCCTGCTGGCCAGCTTCACGCTCGCCGGCTCGCCCTTTCTCGCCGCGATCCCCGATGTTCCCGTCGAGGGCGCCCCGGAAGTCGCCCCCCAGGAGGCGCTCCCGGACCTGCGCGAGCCTGAGCTCCTCATCTCGCAGGGCGGCGAACCGCGCGAAGGGAATCCGTGGATCCTGGTCGGCCCGACGAACGACGAGCAGGGCCTCCTCCTGCAGCACGCCCTGTCGGAGGGATTCCGCATTCTGTCCCTCGTCGATCTTGGGGAGGGCCAGGGCGCACCGTTGCAGCGCGCACGCATCGACGCGCTCCTGACCCGGATGATCGAGGAGCACGACCTGGCGCCCCGGGGCGCCCTGGTCGCCCACACCTCCGCCGCCCTGCCCCTGGTCGGCCTGGTCGCGGATCACCCGCAGCGCTTCACCTGCATGGTCCTGGAGGACCCGGTCGTCGATCCGAAGAGCTGGCCTGCAGGAATGGGGCGCGGACCGGCGGACGCGGACGCCTGGGCCGAGTGCCTGCGCGCCTGGGGCATCACCGAGGAGGAGTCCCGCGAGTCCAACCAGTTCCCGATGGAACGCTCGCTCGAGATCACCGAGTTCGGCATCCCGATCCTGATCGTCACGGACAGCGAGGGCGCCATCGCACCCGCGAAGGAGAACGGTCTGCGCTTCGCACGACGCGCCAAGGACGGTGCGGGCCGTGTGCTCCTGATCGATCGGGTGACCGTCCGCGCTGGGGCTGCACGCGCTCAAGCCCTGCGCTTCCTGGAGCAACATGGAGAGGGCCACGATCCCTACGTCACACCGCGCGCAGGTCTGCCCGGCCTCGGCCAGGCGCTCGCCGCATCACGTCCCGTGCGCATGGCCTTCGTCGGCGGCGACCTGACGCGTCGTCCGGGTTGGGCGGGCTTCTCGTCGCTCACGATCGAACGCCGTCTCGAGGGCACCGAGATCGAGTGGGTCGCCGGTGGAGCGCCGCGTTGCGATGCGGCGGGAAGCGCGTTGCGCTTCGAACACGACGTCCTCCAAGGCGAGCCCCTCGACGTCGTCTTCGTCGAGTGCGGTATTCCAGAGCGGCGTGCCGAGCTGACCGACATCGAATTCCGGCGCGGACTCGAGGGCCTCGTGCGTCATGCGCGCGCCGCGAACCCGCACTGCGACGTGGTGCTCCTGCACTTCCCGGATACGCAGTCCCTGGCCGAGATGCGCGCCGGCGGCACGCCCAGCCAGGTCCTGGTGATGAACGAGGTCGCCGAACACTACGGTCTGCCGACCTTGCACGTCGCGCGCGAGATGTTCGATCGCATCGGCGAGGGCGAGCTCAGCTGGGACGAGCAGTTCGGGGACGATTTCCCGCGCGCGATGGGTCACCGCCTGTACGCACGCGTGCTGGACCGCTTCCTCGTGCGGGAGCAGCGCCAGGACTTCGCGGCGCACCTCCCCCACACCGCTCTGCCCGAACCCATGGACGCACAGTGCTACGACGACGCGATCTACGTCGACCTGGCCGACATGACGACGGACGACGGTTGGGAGCGCGTGGATCCCTGGCTCCCGGTCGAAGGCGAGAACGCCTATCCCGACTACGCGGATGTTCCGGTCCTCCAGGCGACGCGCGCGGGCGCCACGTTGAGCTTCCAGGGCAAAGGGCGCGCGGTCGGCCTCTTGGTCATCGCCGGCCCCGACGCCGGTCAGATCGACGTTCGCATCGACGGCGGCGCCTG
>JAJDEX010000278.1 GCA_029259575.1 Planctomycetota bacterium
TGATCGTGGCTCGTAGCGGATGTCCCTGGTACTGAACAGTGCCTGGCACCGTATTCCTGCCCAATCGATCCCTCAACGGCTGTTTCTCGATATTGGGGTAGGCTGGGAGCGTGGACTCGCTCAAGTACCTTCAGGCCCTGAAGTCGCCGCGGGCATACCGGGTCTTCACCAGGGCTGCACTCGGAACAGCGTTGCTCAGCTTCGCCCTCGGGCTGCTGGTATGGACGCCGGATGACGGCCCAGATGACAACCACGGAATGTTCAGCCCCTTCTTCATGATCTGGCTCTGGACGATTGGGACGGCGGCGAGCTTCGTTGCATGCGCAGCGCTTCAGCTCTTGTGGAGGCGGGAATTCAAGCAGGGCGCACTCCACGTGCTGTTGGCGGCCGTCCTGCCCTATGCCCTGGCCGCAGCTCCACTCGTCGCCATGATCGCTCTTCTCTTGCTGCGATTCGCAGTGCTTGGCTAGAGCACCTTGCCCAGCAACGTCCGCCCACCGATGTACGGCTGCAGCGCTTCGGGCACGGCGACCTGACCATCAGCGGTTTGGTGATTTTCCATCAACGCGATCAACAAACGCGTCGACGCAGCGACCGTGTTGTTCAAGCTGTGACAGTGATGCACCTTGCCGTCCTCATCGCGGTAACGCAGATCCAAACGGCGTGACTGGAAGTCATGGAAGCGCGACGCCGAGTGCGTTTCGCCATAACCCTCGCGACTGGGCATCCAGGTCTCGATGTCGAACTTCTGGACCTGGCCCTGGCCGAGGTCGCCACCGCAGACGTTGACGACGCGGTACGGGAGATCGAAGGCCTGCAACAGGTCTTCGGCGTTCTGCAGGATCTCGCCGTGGTGCTTCAGGCTGTTCGCTTCGTCCGCGATGTCGAGCACGACCTGCTCGACCTTCAGGAACTGGTGGACGCGGTAGAGGCCCTTGGTGTCCTTGCCGTACGTACCGGCTTCGCGGCGATAGCACTGGGACAGCGCGACCATCTTCACCGGCAGTGCGGATTGCTCGAGGATCTCACCCTGATAAAGCGCGGTCAACGGGACCTCGGAGGTGCCGACCAGGAACAGGTCGTCGCGCTCGTCGGTGCCGTAGGCCTGGTCCTCGCCACCGGGGAAGTAGCCGGTGCCCTCCATCGCCGAGCGACGCACCAAGGTCGGCACGGAGACCGAGGTGAAGCCGCGACCGACCATCAGGTCGAGCGCATAGCGCATGACAGCGTGCTCGAGCAGCGAGAGGTCGCCCTTCAGAACGTAGTTGCGACTGCCCGCCAGGCGCGCGCCGCGCTCGATGTCGAGCCAGTCCTGTTGTTCGCCGATCTCGATGTGCGAGCGCGGTTCGAAGTCGAACGTGCGCGGCGTGCCGACCTTGCGCAGCTCGACGTTGTCCTCGTCGGTCTTGCCGTCGGGCACCTCGGCCGCGGGCGGCATCGGGACCAGCAACAGCAGAGCCTTGAGCTCTTCGTCGATCCCGCTCTGCTCGGCTTCGAGGTCTTTCAGCCCGGACTTCAATTCGGTCTGATCGGCCAGGAGCACCTTGCGCTCCTCGGGCGTCGCCTTCGCGATCGCGCCACCGGCGGTCTTCTGGCGACTGCGCAGCTCGTCGATCTGGACACCCAGTTCGCGATGACTCGCATCCAGCTCGAGGATGCGATCGACGTCACAGGGAATACGCTTCTTCAGGGAGCCGGCTTTCACCACGTCGGGGTGGCGCCGGAGGAACTTCAGGTCGAGCACGGGTGGGGCTCCAGGATCCGCGCGGGGCGCGGGCAGGTCGATCGAACGGAGTAAGGGCGAACAGGCTGCGGTCTTGCGCTCAAGAACGCCAGGACGATTCGACCTTGCCGAACAGCTTGTTCTTCTTGTCGACCAGCTGGACCTCGATCTCGGTCTCGGACGACTTCTTCTCCAGCGTGTGGGTCTTGGGGAACCAGGCCGAGTTGTAGTCCTTGTAGAGCTCCTCGGTCGAACCGACGACGCCCATCTTGTCGGGCTTGGAACCGCGGCCCTTGCCCCCTTTGCGGTAGCTCATGGTCGTCTTCGGAACACAGTTCCAAAGGCGCTCGTAGTGTTCGCCCGCCACTCCGGTGATCACGACCGAGGTGCCGGGCACGGTCACGAGATCACCCTCGACCTGCACCTCGAAATCCATGTCGAAGGGTCCACCCAGCTCGACCGTGACCTTCGCGTCGCGATCGACGTGCCACTTCTGCATCGTCGCGGTCGGCAGGACCAGCGCCTTGATGCGTTGCTTGTTCTTGCCCTTGCCGACGATGCCGTAGTACAGCGACCACGTACCGGTCGGGACCTCGACGGCCCCATCCGCGATGTCGATGTAAGCGCCGGCAAAGGTGTCGCTGCCGACCAGGATCATGTGGTCGGGCTTGGGGCCCTTGAACTTCAGCGTGATGGTGCCGGTCGCCACGTCGATCGGGGTCGCCTTGAACGAAAGGCCTCCGTCGAGGACTTCCATGCGATACCACTGCTTGTCGATCTGCAGGTATTCGCTCCACGGCACGGCCGTCTTCGAGCTTCCGATCAGAACGGAGTCGTGTTCGGGTTGGAACGTGCCCTTGGTCAGGCCCTGGAAGGACCAACTCGTGGGCGGGTCGCCGAAGCCACCGCTCAAGTTCTCATCGATGACGCGAATCTCGGTGCCGTCAATCTCACCCACCACCGTGGACGCCGGCGAGACGTAGAGGTCGATGCGGTTGTCCTGGGGGGCCATGTTCGCCGTGATGCCCTGGTACAGCTCCTGCTCCTGGCCCGTCTTGGTCCAGAGCGCGGCCTTGCGTTTCCCATCGCCCGTGCCGTACTCGAACTCGACCAGCGTGTCCTTGGAGCGCAGAGGCAAGTCGACGTCCCCTTCCCCATCGCCGTCCACGTCGAGCATGCCCTTGGACGCGCCCGAGCGGATCGCCTGGGGCCCTGACAGACGTGGGATGCTGACGATCGAGCCCTTGTCCTGGAAGTAGATCGCGTGCCAGATCGGATAGTGCTGATCGGCGAAGTAGTTCGGTCGCTGGTAGTCGAAGGGGTCTTCGAGCGCCCGGAACTCGGTGGCGATCGTCAAGGCGGGCCCGGTCTCGCGAGGTGCCAGCGGACTGGCTTTGGGATCCGCACCGGCACCCGGTTCGCCGGGTTCGCCATCGACGCCCGGCTCGCCCTCCGGCTTGGCTGGCACGCCGTAGCCCATGCCGTTCAGGGTTTTCAGACGCTCCCTGGAGTCGAACTGAATCTTGTCCTCGAGCTCGACGGCCTCTCGCCCGGCGATGCCGTTCTTGAGTGCGGTCGTGACGCGCTCCAACTGGGC
>JAJDEX010000279.1 GCA_029259575.1 Planctomycetota bacterium
CGTCATCCGCGACCTCGGGTTCGTGTCGTACTTCCTGATCGTCTGGGACCTGATCAAGTGGGCCCGCGATCACGACATCCCGGTCGGTCCGGGTCGCGGTTCGGCGGCGGGCTCGATCGTCGCCTACCTGCTCGACATCACGCGGCTCTGCCCGCTCGAGCACGACCTCCTGTTCGAGCGCTTCCTGAACTCGAGTCGCGTCTCGATGCCCGACATCGACATCGACTTCTGCAAGGAAGGGCGCGAGCGGGTCATCCAGTACACGCGCGACAAGTACGGCGCAGCGAGCGTCACCCAGATCGTCACCTTCGGAACGATGGCGTCACGGACGGTCGTGCGCGACGTCGGTCGCGTGCTCGACCTGCCCCTGTCCGACATCAACCGCATCGCCAAGAAGATCCCGACCGGCCCTGGCGCACCGTCGCTCAAGAAGGCGCTCAAGGAGGATGCCGAGCTCAAGGCCATCCGCGAGTCGTCGCCGCTGTACGACGAGCTCTTTCAGTATTCCGTGCCGCTCGAGGGCATGGCGCGGCACACGTCCACGCACGCAGCCGGCGTCGTCATCACGCCCGGCCCCACCGCCGACTTCGTGCCGCTCGCACGGAACGGCGACGACATCACGACGCAGTACCCGGCGCCCCAACTGGAGGAGCTGGGTCTCCTCAAGATGGACTACCTGGGGCTGCGCACGCTGACGATCATCGACCGCTGCCTGAAGAACATCGTCAAGATGGGCGGCACGGCGCCGGACATCGAGAACCTGCCGGCGGGCGATCCGGCGACGTATCAGTTGCTGGCGAACGGCGACACGCTGGGCGTCTTCCAGTTGGAATCGGAAGGCATGCGGCGCTTGCTCGGCAACCTGAAGCCGGACAAGTTCGACGACCTCACCGCTGTCTTGGCGCTGTACCGACCGGGTCCGCTCGAGTCGGGCATGGCCGACATGTATTGCGACCGCAAGCACGGGCGCGAGGCCATCAGCTACCCCCACGAGTCGGTCGAGCCGATCCTGAACCCGACCTACGGCTGCATCGTCTATCAGGAACAGGTCATGCGCGTGTCCGTCGACCTGGGCGGCTTCTCGCTCAACGACGCCGACAACCTGCGCAAGGCCATGGGCAAGAAGAAGCCCGAGATCATGCAGAAGTTCTCGGCGCAGTTCATCGAGGGCGCCGTCGCGCAAGGTTGCGACAAGGACGTCGCCCAGGAGGTCTGGGACAACATCGTCAAGTTCGGGGGCTACGGCTTCAACAAGTCGCACTCGGCGGCCTACGCGCTGATCACCTATCAGACCGCGTACTTGAAGGCGAACTTCCGCACCGCGTTCCTCGCCGGCAACTTCTCGTGCGAGATGGGCGACTCGGACAAGGTCAAGGACTTCGTCGACGACTGCGCGAAGTCCAAGATCGTGCTGCTGCCGCCGTCCGCCGAGGCCTCCGGTTGGGAGTTCATCCCCGAGCAGGAAGGCGTCATCCGCTACGGGCTGGGCGCCATCAAGGGCACGGGCAAGAAGGCGGTCGAGTCGATGCTCGTCCAGCGCGATCGACTGCTCGCCGAGGGCGAGTCCGTCGGGTTCGTCAACCTGTGCACCAACACCGACCCGAACGAGGTCGGCAAGGTCTGCTGGGAGGCGCTGATCAAGGGCGGCGTGTTCGACTTCAACGGTCACAACCGCGGCGCCGTGTTGACGGTCGTCGAGTCGACGATGCGCGACGCGTCCAGCAGCGCGGCCGACCGGCGCAAGGGCCAGGTGTCGATGTTCGACGCCTTCGGTGGCGGTGACGAGACGGCGGCCGAGGCCTCCGCGACCGACGACGGCATCGACGACAGCCGCGCGCTGAACAACACCGACACGCTCCAGCTCGAGTACGACGTGCTGGGTTTCTACTTGACCGGTCACCCGCTTCAGGAACGCGCGGGGCTCGTGTCGCTGTTGTCCTCGTCCCCCATCCCGGCCCTCGCGGAACTGGACGGCGGTGTCGAGATCACCCTGGCCGGATTGATCCTGCAGAAGTCCGAGATGATCGTGAAGAACGGTCGCATGGCCGGCCAGAAGATGTGCCGCTTCCGCCTGGAGGACCTGCACGGCTCGATCTCGGTCACCGTCTTCCCGCGCACGTACGAGGAGTCGCGCGACCTGATCGAGAACGGCGAGGTCATCGTGTGCCGCGCCAAACTCGAGGACTCCGGTGAAGAGCCGGCGTTGATCCTCGAGGAGTGCTGGCCGTTGCAGTCCGCGCTGGGCGCCTTCCGCGGCGGCCTGTCGATCACGGTCGAGGCCCACGACGGCGAGAAGCTCCAGGAACTGCTGACGATCATCCAGAACCACCGCGGTCCGCGCCCCCTGTTCCTGCAGACGACCGGCAACGACGGTCATACACGTCGCATCCGCGCCGGCAGCGAGTACAGCATCGAGCTGTCCGAGAGCCTCGCGATGGAACTCGCGACGTTGCTGGGTCCCGAACGCGTCGGCCTAGTCCGCGTCTGACTCGGGCTGGGTCCGGCGCGCACGTATCCCGGCTGCCTGGACGGGGTCTCGCGTGAGCGAGTGCGTCCGGGGGACCGGGTCTCGAGCAGCCGATGCTCGTGATCCAAAGATCGAGCAGGGCGGGTTTGACGAACCAGGTACCGAGCCTTTGGGACCCCACGCACTAGGCTCGAGGGCCCCTTGCTCCCTAGCACTGACTGAACCCATGCGCTCCTTCGCACCGCTCTCCCTCGCCACTGTCCTGATCGTCGGCTGCGCCGCGACTTCGAACGACTCGGCCGATCCTGCACAAGCGGCAGGTCCCTCGCTCGAAGTCACGGCGTTCGCGGTCCAGCACGCGACCCAGGTGGCGGTATCGCCCGAGCAAGCCTACGACGCCTTCACCGGAGACATCACGGCCTGGTGGGACCACTCGTTCGCCGAGTCGCCCGCGTCCCTCGTGATCGAGCCGTGGCCCGGTGGCCGGTTCGTCGAGACGTTCCGCGAAGGCTCCCAGGACGGTGCGCTGCATGCCACGGTGACCCAGGCCGATCGCGGCAAGGTCCTGGCCTTCACCGGCCCGCTGGGCTTCGCGAGCCTTGGGATGCACTTCGACATGGCGCACACGCTGCGCTTCGAGGCAACGGATACGGGCACCCGCATGACGATGAACGTCGTCGGCGTCGGCACCATCCAGCCCGGATGGGAGGACGCGGTCCAACGCGTGTGGCAGCACTTCCTCGACGGTCGCTTCAAGCCGTTCGTGGAAGGCACTCTGCCTTAGTCGGGCTCCGTGCGCAGGGTCAGTTCCTTGACGAACTGTCCCCGACACCATCCGACCAAGTTTGCTGATCGGTCTCACCCTCGAGATCGGACTCGCTCCAGCATTCCTCGTCGATCAGGATCGTGATGTCCGGATCACCAGCGAGGACCGCCCGTGCATCCGTTGCGAGTTCGCAGGGCACGACCACGTCGAACGAGGTCATACCGCTGTCCGTCCAGAAGGGGATCCCGTGGAGCCAGAGCAGGGCAGAGACCCTCGACTCGACCGCTTCCGAGAAGCCGAACTCCGCGACTGCGATCTGCCCTCGAAAGAAGGTCGCGATCAAGTCGTCCCATTCGCTGTTCGGAGCGGCGTACCAGCCACTGGTCTCGGTGAACCCCAGGGCGCCGAGGTGCTGAACGAGCAGCCTTTTCTGGGCTCGGTCTCGCCAGGTGGCACTGGGGATCCAAACCTCCACTGCGACGCAAGTCTCCGTGGGCTCCTGCATCGCCAGGATCCCCTCCGCAGTCACACCGGCGGGGAATGCGAATCGCGTCACCTCGCCCTGCACAAGCACGGTCTCCTGATGAGCTGCACATGCGCAGCAGGCCCACAACAGGACCATCACGAAAAGAGACCGGCAACCAAGCATCGTGGATCTCAGTATACCTCCCTATGCCCGGGCGTCGGACCCGGAGTGCACATCGTGCAGCGTTTGGACACGAAGAAGCCCCCCGTCGCATCGTTGCGACAGGGGGCTTGTGGGATGACAGCTAGGCTCAGCTGGCGGTGGCTTCGGTGTCGACGTCCATCGGGACGTCGGCTTCCTTGGGCGTGCGCTCGACGAACTCGAGGATCGCGCGCTCGCCGCCGTCGCCCAGGCGGCGCTTGGCCAGCTTGATGATGCGGCAGTAGCCTCCGGGGCGGTCGGCGAAGCGCGGGCCCAGGACGTCGAACAACTTGATCGTCGCGTCCTTGTTGCGGAGCTTGCTGAACGCCTGGCGGCGGTTGTGCTGCGAGGAATCCTTGGCCAGCGTGATCATCTTCTCGACGAAGGGCTTGACCGCTTTGGCTTTCTGGATGGTGGTGATGATGCGCTCGTGCTCGATCAACGACGCCGTCATGTTCCGGGTCATTGCGATCCGGTGGGCGGTCGTACGGCCGAGCTTGAAGCCTGCTACGCGGTGGCGCATGGGATAGTCCTACTGGTCTCTGGAGAGGGATCCGGAGGGATCACTCGATGGTCATGCCGAGCGAAAGTCCGCGCTCGGCCAGCTTGGTCTTGATCTCGGTAAGGCTGGTCTTGCCGAGGTTCTTGAGGTTGATGACGTCGTTCTCGGCCATCGAGACGAGGTCGTACAGCGTGTGGAGGTTGGCACCGTCCAGGCAGTTGCGGGCCCGCACGGAGAGCTCCAGGTCGGTCAGCGGACGGGAGAGCATCGTGGAGAGCTCGGACGTCTCGCGGTTGTACTGGTTGAACTCGCTCGAGGCCGGCGTTTCCGGCAGCGGCGTGTCGTCGACCCCGGTGTCGTACAGGACGAAGGGGTTCAAGTGCTTGCGGTAGATCTTGGCCGACTCGACGAGCGCCAACTCGGGCGTCACCGTTCCGTCCGTCCAGATCTCGAGCACGAGGCGGTCGTAGTTCGTGAACTTGCCGACGCGGGTGGCCTCGATCGAGTACCGCACGCGCTGGACCGGCGAGTAGATCGAGTCGACCGGGATGGTTCCGAGCTCCTGCTCCTCCCCACGGTTCTCGTCCGCCGGGATGTAGCCACGGCCCTTGGCCAGATCGAGCTCGATCTCGAGATCGCGCTCCATCGTCAAGGTGCAGATGTGCAGGTCCTTGTTCGCGACCTGGCCGTCACCGGGAACCTGAACGTCGGCGCCGGTCACGACACCTTCGGAGTTCTTGCTGATCTTGCAGGTGATCGCCTCGTCCCCGTCGTACTCCACGCGCAAGCGCTTGAGGTTCAGGATGATGTCGGTGACGTCTTCGTAGACGCCCTCGAGGCTGTCGAATTCGTGGGAGGCACCGTTGATCCGGATCGCGGTCACGGCCGCACCCTCGATCGACGACAGGAGCACACGGCGAAGACCGTTGCCGATCGTGTGTCCGAAACCCCGTTCGAAGGGCTCGATCACGAAACGACCGTACTCACCGGTCAGGGTGTCCTGATCGGGTTGGACTTTGCTCGGAAGCTCGAAATTGCGCCAGCGGATTCTCATGGGTGTCAGGGCTCCTGGTGGCTCTGGCGAGAGGTGTTTGTTCGGGGTGACCCGCGTCTGCGGGTCCGAGGTGACTGTGGAGGAAGCTGAATCAGGCCAACCGTGATCTGGACGTCACGGGTGGCCCAAGGATCACTTCGAGCAGAGCTCGACGATCAGCTGCTCTTGGATGGGGAAGAGGAAGTCTTCGCGCTTCGGAATGCCGGTCACCGTGACCGCCATCGTGTCCGCGTTGACCTCGACCCAGTTCGGCGTGGTGCCGGCCTTGTTCAGTTCGATCGCGTCCGCGACGAGCTTCTTGGTGTTGTCCTTGGCACGCGGGGCCAGGACGTCGCCCGGCTTCACGTTGTAGGACGGGATCCCGCAGCGGCGACCGTTCACGGTGAAGTGACCGTGGTTCACCATCTGCCGCGCTTGAGCCAAGGTGATCGCGAAGCCGGAGGCCAGGATCACGTTGTCCATGCGACGGTTGAGCAGCATGAGCAGGTTCTCACCGGTGTTGCCCTTGAGGCGCTCGGCCTCGAGGAAGTACAGGCGGAACTGCCGCTCGAAGACGCCGAAGACGCGCTTGAGCTTCTGCTTCTCGCGCAGTCGGACACCGTATTCGGTGACCTTCCGACGGCTCTGGGCGTGCACTCCCGGCGGGTAGTCCCGACGCTGAAGTACGGCAACTTTGCCGCTCGACGTGTTCTGACCGAGGAAGAAGAGGTTCATTCCCTCTCGGCGACACTGCTTGATCTTGGGTCCGGTATAGCGGGCCATTGGATTCTCTGGGCTGTCCCTAAGGGATCAAACGCGGCGCCGCTTCTTCGCGCGGCAGCCGTTGTGGGGAAGCGGGGTGACGTCTTCGATCAACGAGATACGAAGGCCTGCGTTCGACAGGGCACGGATCGCGGACTCACGGCCGGAGCCGGCGCCCTTGACACGCACTTCGATCTCTTTCAGACCGTGTCGCATGGCCGCCTGGGCGGCCGTTTCGGCGGCGCGTTGAGCCGCGAACGGCGTGCTCTTGCGCGTGCCTTTGAAGCCGACGGCTCCAGCGGTGCCCCACGAGATCGTATCGCCGGTCGGACCGGTGAGCGTCACGTGGGTGTTGTTGAACGTCGCTTTGATGTGAGCGACGCCCTTGGGGATGTTCTTGCGCGCCTTGCGCTTGGTCGTCTTGGCCATGGTGGTGTTTCCGTTTGGATCCTAAGGATCACTTCATGCCCTTGACGGACTTCTTGCCGGCCACGGTCTTCTTGGGACCTTTGCGACCACGGGCGTTGGTGCGAGTGCGCTGACCACGGACCGGAAGGCCCCGGCGGTGACGCAGGCCGCGATAGCAGCCGATGTCGCGCAGGCGGCCGATGTCTTGCGCCAGCTGGCGGCGCAATTCACCCTCGACCGTGTATTCCTTGTTCAGGTGGTTGGCGAGCGTGGTGGTCTGCTCCTCGGTGAGGTCACGGGATTTCATTCCCGGGTCCAGACCAAGTGCTGCGCAGACTTTCAGCGAAGTCGTGCGACCGACGCCATAGACGTAGGTCAACGCGATCTCGAGACGCTTGTTAGTGGGGATGTCGACTCCGACGATACGTGCCATAGCTTTTCCTTACGCGGTCAGGGGACCGGTCACTTGCCCTGCTTCTGCTTGTGGCGCGGATCTGATTTGCAGATCACGCGGAGGACTCCACGACGGCGGACGATTTTGCACTGGGCGCACATCCGACGAACGCTGCTTCGAACTTTCATCGCCTTCTCCTTCTTCGACGGCGACCGCCGCCACGTCGCCGTTCACCACGGCAAACAATACGTCCCTTCGTGAGGTCGTAGGGGGACATCTCAACAGTGATCTTGTCACCGGGCAGAATGCGGATGTAGTGCATCCGCATCTTCCCGCTGACGTGAGCGAGGATCTCGTGACCCGACTCCAACTTCGCCCGGAAGCGAGCGTTGGGGAGGGCCTCGGTCACGACGGCCTCGACGGTAATCGGCTCTTCCTTCATCAGCTGGCCTCCAACTGTACGCAGGCCAAGCAAGCTTCGAAGACGGAGTCCGTGTCCGTGTTGCCATCGACCGAGCAGAACGCACCTCGCTCCTGATACCAGGCGGCGAGGGGAGCGGTCAGCTCGTGGTAGTTCGCCAAACGCTGAACGACGACCTGGGCGGTGTCGTCCTTGCGCTGGGTGAGGGTGCCGGAGCACGCATCGCACGTGCCAGCGGTCTTGGGCGGCGAGAAGGTCGCGTGATAGACCGCGTTGCAGTCCGGGCAGCTCCAGCGACCCGTGATGCGTTTCGTGATGATCGCGTCCGGGACCTGGATGTCGACGACCTGGATCGTCGCGTCCGCTCCATCGAGGCGGGCGCCGAGGCTCTCGGCCTGGGCGATGGTGCGCGGGAAGCCGTCGAGCAGGTAGCCCGACTTGCAGTCCTCACGTGAGACGCGGTCGAACAACATGTCGATCACGAGCTCGTCCGGCACCAGGTCGCCGCGCTCCATGAAGACCTTGGCCTTCGACCCGAGATCGGTGCCCTGCGAGAGATTCTCGCGGAACAGATCTCCGGTGGAGATGTGGGGCAGCGACAACGCCTCGGTGAGACGCTGTGCCTGGGTGCCTTTCCCCGCTCCGGGGGCACCGAGCAAAATGACCACGTGCTGCATCAGTTCTGACGATCCGCTTTGGCTTGGGTCCAACCAGCGCCGGCCTTGCCGTCGCCGCCTGCGGGATCGAACGTCTTCATGGCGAGCTGGGCGTTGAGCTTGTCGACAAGCTCGAGGGCCACCCCCACCACGATCAGCACGGACGTGCCGGTGACGAAGTACTGCATCGACATGGTCATGCCGGAGTCCTTGGTGATGAAGGCGGGCAACACGGCGATGGCGGCCAGGAAGGCGGCGCCCGCGAGCGTGATGCGCGTCAGCACGTTGGACAGGAACTCGGCCGTCTTCTGACCCGGGCGGATGCCAGGGATGAAGGAACCGGATTCGCGCAGGTTGTTCGCGATCTCTTCCGGCTGGAACATCAGGCGGTTCCAGAAGAAGCAGAACGAGAAGATCAGGACCAGGTAGGTCGAGACGTAGATGAAGCCCGTCTGGTCCTGGAACATCCGCGCGACCGACTGCCACTTGAACCAGTCGAAGATGATGCCCGGGATGACGAACAGGACCGACGCGAAGATGATCGGCATGACGCCGGCCATGTTCACCTTGATCGGCAGGTAGTGGCGTTGGCCCCCGTAGACCCGACGACCGCGCGTGAGGCGGGCGTACTGGATCGGGACGCGGCGCGCACCCTTGTGCATGAAGACGACGACGAAGATCGTTCCGATCCAGACCGCGGACAGGAACAGGATGATCTGCCAGAAGTCGGGGCTGGTGCGGATGGCGACCAGGTTCGACGGCATCACCGCGATGATGCCGGCCATGATGATGAGCGAGGCGCCGTTGCCGACCCCGTACTCGGTGATCAGCTCGCTGATCCACATGACGAGCATCGCGCCCCCCACCAGGGAGCAGACGACCAGGAACATGAGTCCCAGCTTCTGGTTCGCCATCGACTCGTCGACCATCCCCTCGGTCTGCAGGAAGATGCCCGAGTAGATGAAGAGCGACTGGACCAGCGCGATGACCACGGCCACGAGGCGGGTCCACTGGTTGATCTTCTTGTGACCGGCTGCGCCCTCTTTGGCGACGGCCTCGAGGGTCGGCGACACCTTCGTCAGCATCGAGAAGATGATGGACGCCGAGATGAAGGGCATGATGCCCAGCGCGAAGATCGTGGTCTGTCCAATGGCGCCGCCGGACAGCGCCGAAAGCATCCCGAAGAGTCCTTGGTCACCCGTGGACTTCAGGAACTCGGAGCTCATACCGGGAATTGGAATTTGGAATCCGACCCGGTAGGCGACCAGGAGCATCAAGGTGACCGAGATCCGTTTCCGGGTCTCGGGAATCTTGAAGAGCTTGAGGAAGTTGTTCTCCACGGTGGAAGCCCTTGGGCTCAGGCGTCGTCGCCGCTCGGGGCGGGGGCGCTATCGGACGAGGAATCAGCTTGGGGAGCCGGAGCCGCCTTCGGCGCCGACTTGGCCTTGCCACCACGCTCGCGCGGGGGCTTGGCGCCGTACTTGAGCATGCCATCGGTGGCACCCTCTTCCCGTCCACGCTCGTCGAGGATCACGACGCTGCCGCCGGCAGCTTCGATCTTCTCGCGGGCCGACTTGCTGCACTTCTGGGTGCGCAAGGTGAGCTTCTTGGTGATGTCGCCGTTGCCGAGCACCTTCAGGAGCTTGGTGTTCATCGAGACCAGGCCGGCGTCGAGGATCATCTGCAGGTCGACGGTCGCACCTTCGGCGAGCTCGTTCAGCTTGTCGACATTGATGATCGTGTAGTCCGTGCGGAAGCGGGCGTTCGTGAAACCGCGCTTGGGCAGGCGACGATAGATCGGCATCTGGCCGCCTTCGTAGCCCGGACGGCGCGAAGCACCGGAGCGCTGGCCACGACCTTTGTGGCCACGGCCACAGGTCTTGCCATTGCCGCTACCGATACCGCGTCCGACGCGGAACCGCTTTTCGTGCGGGGTGCCCTTCGAGAGGATCGTCTTGAGGTCCATGATTCTGTTCCGGCTGTTGGGCTCCCGAAAGAGCCACGTTCGTGAGGTCGTTGAAGGTTCGCGGGGGTGAGCCTAGAGCTCGACGCCGCGGAGTTCCTTGACCTCTTCAGGGGTGCGGAGTTGGGCCAGGGCGTCCAGGGTCGCCTTGACCAGGTTGATCGGGTTGGTGGAGCCCATCGACTTGGACAGCAGGTTCTTGATCCCCGCCATCTCGGCCACGGCTCGCACCGAGGTGCCTGCGATGATGCCCGTACCGGACGAGGCCGGGATGAGCTTGACGCGCGCGGCGCAGAACTCGCCGATGACTTCGTGCGGGATGCTGCCCCACGCCGTGATCGGCACACGCAGGAGGTGCTTGCGCCCGTCCTTGTTGGCCTTCTCGACGGAGTTCGGAACCTGGCGAGCCTTGCCGAAGCCATAGCCGACCACGCCTTCGCGGTCCCCCATGACGACGAGGGCGGAGAAGGAGAAACGACGTCCACCCTTCACGACCGCGGCGCAGCGGTTGACCGTGATCAACTGCTCGTTGAGGTTCGTAATCCCCTCGACTTCACCGTGGTCGAGATACATCAGTTGGTGCTTCATGATCGGATCAGAAGTTGAGGCCGCCCTCGCGGGCTGCGTCGGCGAGTGCTTTGACCCGGCCGTGGTACAGGAAAGGGCCGCGATCGAAGACGACGGTGTCCACACCGGCCTCCTTCGCGAGCTTGGCGATCTCGGCGCCGATGACGGCGGCCTTCTGGGTCTTGGTCTTGCCGTTCAGCGCATCGGCGAGCGCCTTGGAGGTGCTCGAGATGGCGCACAGGGTCTTGCCCTGGACGTCGTCGATGATCTGCGCCGACATGTGCTTGCTCGATCGGTTGATCGAGAGGCGTTGGCGATCGGAGTTCTTCGCGATCAGGCGACGGACGTGGTTCCGCCGACGCTTGATGCGAGAGTTCTTGAGGAGGGTGCGCGACTTCATGATGGTGTGCCTCGTGACAAGGGGCCTCGGGCCTAGGCTCCGAAGGACTTGCCAGACTTGCGACGAACGACTTCGTCCTTGTAGCGGATACCCTTGCCCTTGTACGGCTCAGGCTTGCGGACAGCGCGGATCTGGGCCGCCATTTGGCCGACGGCCTGGCGATCAGCACCCGTGAGAACGATCTGGTTGGGACCGGGCGTCTCGACCGTGACTCCCGCCACCATGGTCACGTCGACCGGATGGCAGAAGCCGATGTTGAGCGTGACCTTCTGGCCCTGGGCCTTGGCGTTCCAACCGACACCGACGATCTCGAGCTTCTTCTCGAAGCCCTGAGTCACGCCGACGACCATGTTGTTGATCAAGGCACGGGTGAGTCCGTGATAGGCGCGGGCTTCGCGCGCACCACCGGCTCCGGAGAGCTCGACGATGGCTTCGTTGCCCTCGACCTTCACCTTCACCTCGGGGCGAATGGTGATGTTGAGGTTGCCCTTGGGACCTTTGACGGCGACTTGGTTCGACTTGACGTCGACCGTGACGCCGGCGGGGACCGGGACGGGGGCTTTTCCGATACGGGACATGGCTCGTTGGTTCCTTGGGGATCCAGTTCTTAGTGGCTCAATAGACCTTGGCGAGAATCTCGCCGCCCACGTTCAGTTCGCGGGCTTTGCGGTCGGAGAGAACGCCGCGGGGAGTGGACAGCACCTGGATGCCTTGCCCCCGCAGGATGGGCTTGAGGTCTTCGACCTTGGCGTACACCCGGCGGCCGGGCTTGCTGATGCGGTCGATCGCACGGATCACCTTCTCACCGTCGATGCCGTAACGCAGGTCGATGGTCAGGGTGCTGCCGGGGCTGGCCGGCTGAACGTCGTAGCCATTGACGAAGCCCTCTTGCTTGAGGACTTCACAAATACCTACGCGGAGCTTGGAAGCGGGCATCGACACTTGCTTGCGCCCGATCCGGTTGGCGTTCCGGATGCGCGTGAGAAGGTCGGCGATGGGGTCGGTCATCATGTCTAGAAGCTCCTACCAGGAGGCCTTGCGCATGCCGGGAATCTCGCCCAGGTGGGCGCGTTCACGCATGCAGATACGGCAGATGCCGAACTTGCGGTAGACGGCGCGGGAGCGCCCACAGAACGTGCAGCGCGTGTAGGCGCGGGTCGAAAACTTGGCCGGCCGCGAGGCCTTAACGATGAGGGATGTCTTTGCCATGGCTGTATTGGATCAAGCGCTGGGGATCAGGCCTGCTGGCTGCGGTCGATGAACGGCATGCCGAGCGCCTTGAGCAGCGCGTAGGCCTGCTCATCGTTGTGGGCGGTGGTCACGAACGTGATGTCCATGCCTTGCTGGAACTCCATCTGATCGAAGGTGATCTCGGGGAAGACCGATTGCTCGGAGAGGCCGAGGCTGTAGTTGCCACGCCCGTCCAATTTGTCCTTCACGCCGCGGAAGTCGCGGATACGCGGAAGGACGACCGAGATGAGGCGGTCGGCGAATTCCCACATGCGCTCGCGGCGCAGCGTCACGGCGCAGCCGATCGGCATGCCCTCGCGCAGCTTGAAGCCGGCGATGGAGGTCTTCGCGTTGCGGATCGTAGGACGCTGTCCGGTGATGATGCCCATCTCCTTCGCAGCGGTCTCGACCTTGCCCTTGTTCTCGACGGCACCCTTCACTCCCATGTTCACCACGATTTTCTCGAGGCGGGGAACGGCGAGGTGGTTCTTGATGCCGAACTGCTCTTGGATAGCAGAGCGGATCTCGGCCTCGTACTTCTCTTTGAGGCGCGGTGTTGCGGTCTCGGTAGTCATGACGGTCTAGCTGAGCCTTGTGGAACGGAGCCCGAGGCTCAGGCGGTCACGGGACGCTTGCGCGTCGCCTTGCCGGTGGAAGGATCCATCAGCATCACGTTGCTGTGGTGGATCGGGAACTCGCGCTGAACGCGCTCGCCCTGCGGATTCTGTTGGGTGGGCTTCTCGTGCTTGGTGCGGATGTTGACACCGGTGACGATCACGCGACCGTTCTTGGTGTTGATGTCCACGACCTCGCCCTGCTTGCCCTTGTCGTTGCCTGCAATGACGACGACGTTGTCACCTCGTTTGACGTGCATCAGATGACCTCCTGTGCGAGCGAGACGATCTTCATGTAGCCGACGCGAAGCTCGCGTGCGACCGCACCGAAGATGCGCGTGCCCTTGGGGTTTCCGTCGGCGTCCACGATCACGAGCGCGTTGCGGTCGAAGCGGACGTAGGTCCCGTCGTTACGACGGGAACTCTTCTTGGTTCGGACGATGACGCCCTTGACGATGGTTCCGGTCTTGAGCTCGGAGCCGGGAATGGCCTTCTTGACCGAGGCGACGATGATGTCCCCCAGGCCGGCGTAACGACGATGCGTTCCGCCGAGGACCTTGATGCACTGGACTTGCTTGGCGCCGGTGTTGTCGGCGACGTCCAGGTAGCTTTGCATCTGAATCATCAGACATCTCCATCGGCCAGGACGGCGCGCTCGACGATTTGGACCAGGCGCCAGCGCTTGGTCTTCGAAAGCGGACGGCACTCCATGACTTCGACCGTGTCACCCATGTGGGCATCGTTGGTCTCGTCGTGGGCAATCACCGTCGTGTGCTTGCGGATGTACTTCTTGTACTTGGCGTGCTTCGTGAGGCGCTCGATGCGGACCGAGATGGATTTGTTCATCCCGGTCGAGGCAACGATGCCCTGGATCACGCGGCGCGTGTTGCGCGGTGCGGCAGCTTCGGTCATCAGATGGACTCCTGGCCGCGAAGGCCTGTGGCTCGTTCGTGCAGGATGGTCTTGATACGCGCGACGGAGCGGCGCACGACGCTGATACGCGCCGAGCTCTGCACACCACTCGTGGCGGTCTTGAAGCGCAGGTCGAACAGCTCCCGGGTCAGGAGACCCAGGTCGTGCTCGAGTTCTGCGTCAGGCTTGCTGCGGACTTCTTCGATCTTCATAACGGTCTCCGCCTCAGACGGTGGGCACGCGCCGCACCATGCGGACCTTGATGGGCATCTTGTGGGCGATGCGCTTGAACGCGAGCTTCGCCTTTTCCTCGGTCACGTTGCCGAGTTCGAACAGGATCGTTCCGGGGCGCACGATGGCGGCCCAGTAGTCCAGGTCACCCTTGCCCTTACCCATCCGAGTCTCGGCGGGCTTGGAGCTGATCGGGCGATCGGGGAACACACGAATCCAGATCTTGGCCGCGCCCTGGGTGGCACGGTTGGCCGCGATCCGGCTGGCTTCGAGTTGACGACCGGTGATCCGTCCAGCGTCGAGCGCCTGGAGGCCGAATTCACCGAAGGACACACGGTTTCCTCGGGATGCATATCCCTTGATGCGTCCCTTGAACACCTTGCGGTGCTTGATCCGTTTGGGCATGTAAGCCATGACAGTTCTCCTTGAGCTCCGTGTTCGTCAGCGCGAGTTGCGGTCACCGCGAGGGCGACGTCCACCACCACCACGACGGCCAGGACGCTCGAAGCGACCCCCGGCTGCGGAGGTGACGCGATAGTTGATCTTCTGGCCGCGATCGATGTCGCCTTTGTAGATCCAGCACTTGACGCCGACGATGCCGTACGTGGTGCGGGCCTCTGCGAAGCCGTACTCGACGTTCGCCTGCAGGGTCGAGAGCGGCACGCGGCCTTCTCGCTCCACCAGGACGCGTGCCATCTCGGCGCCACCGAGGCGACCGGAGATCTGAATCTTGATGCCCTGGGCACCAGCTTGAATCGTGGTCTGGACGCTCTTCTTGAGCGCGCGGCGGAAGGCCATACGACGACGCAGTTGGTCGGCGACGACTTCGGCCACCAGGCCGGCGGACAGCTCGGGACGCTTCACCTCGTGGATGGTGAGGTGCACCGTCATGTCCGTGATCTTCTGCAGGTCGGCCTTGAGCTGGTCGATCTTGATGCCCTTGCGGCCCACGAGCACGCCGGGGCGCGCCGTGTAGATGATCACGTTGACCGCTTCGCCCGTGCGCTCGATCTCGATGCGCGGGATACCGGCGGAGCCGTACTCCTTGCGCACGTAGTCACGGATCTGCTTGTCCTGGAGCAGGAGCTTGCCGAAGTTCTTCTTGTTGCCGTGCCAGCGCGAGGCCCAGGGCTCGATGGTTCCGATGCGGAAACCAGTCGGGTGGATTTTCTGTCCCATAATTCGTTTCAGGCGCCCTAGGCGTCCTGGAGCTCCTTGACGGTGACGATCAAGTGGCTGGTCTTCTTGGCCCAGGGCATGGCGCGACCCTGGGGGCCCGGACGCCAGCGCAAACGGTTGTTCAGCATCGGTCCCTCGTCAGCACGGCACTCGGCGATGTAGAGCCGGTTGACGTTGACGTCCTCGTCCTGGCTCGCGTTGGCCATGGCGGAGATGAGAACCTTCTTGAAGAAGTACGCCGCGCGGTGCGGGGCGAACTCGAGCAGTTCGAGCGCTTCGTTGCAGGAGCGCCCGCGGATCTGGTCTGCCACGAAGCGAGCCTTGCGTGCCGTCATGCGGCAGTACATGTGCTTGGCGTGGAAGCCGTCGGTGATGATCGGTGCGGTCATGATGAAATCCTAGGAGGTCCGGAACGCCTCAGCGGCCGGCCTTGGCCCCTTCCTTCTTGTTGGTGTGACCACGGAAGACGCGAGTGGGAGCGAACTCACCCAGCTTGTGCCCGACCATGTCCTCGGTCGCGATGACCTTGATGTGCTTGCGACCGTCGTGAACCAGGAACGTGTGCCCGACGAAATCGGGGGCGATCATGGAGGCACGCGCCCACGTCTGGATCGGGCTCTTCTTCCCGGCGGCGTTCTGGGCGTCGACCTTCTTGGCCAACTTGGGGTCGATGTACGGACCCTTCTTGATGCTGCGGCTCATGTCGGATTACCTCTTCTTGCGCCGACGGATGATGAATGCGTCGTTGGGATGGTTCTTGCGACGCGTACGGCCGCCTTTGGCGAGCACCGCGCTGGGCGAACAGGGGTGACGACCACCCGCGGTGCGACCCTCACCACCACCCATCGGGTGGTCGACCGGGTTCATCGCGGTACCGCGCACGTGCGGACGACGTCCGCGGTGGCGCTTGCGGCCGGCCTTGCCGAGCTTGACGTTCTGGTGGTCGGTGTTGCCGAGGCGGCCGATCGTCGCGCGGCACTCGACGTGCACGCGGCGCAGCTCGCCGGAGGGCAGAAGGACGACCGCGTACTTGCCCTCACGGGCCTGCAGCTGGGCGCCGCAACCTGCGGAGCGGACGATCTGGGCACCCTTGCCGGGGATCATCTCGACGTTGTGGATCGTGACGCCGACCGGGATGTCCTTGAGCTTCATCGCGTTGCCCGGAAGCGGCTCGGCGCCGGTTCCCGACATCACCACCTGGCCGACCGTGAGGCCGAGCGGGCAGAGGATGTAGGCCTTGTGGCCGTCGGCGTAGTGCAGAAGCGCGATGAAGACACTGCGGTTCGGGTCGTACTCGATCGAGAAGACCTTGGCCGGAATGCCGTCCTTGTTCCGCTTGAAATCAATCATGCGGTACATGCGCTTGTTGCCACCGCCACGGTGACGGACCGTGATGCGTCCGGTGTTGTTCCGGCCGCCGGTCTTCTTGATCGGTCGCAGGAGCGACTTCTCGGGCTTGGTGCGTGTGATCTCGCTGTAGTCCAGAACGGTGCCGTGGCGGCGTCCGGGCGAGGTCGGCTTGTACTTGCGAATTCCCATGGGTTTGCCTTCTTGGTCTGCGTCTAGAAGACGTCCAGGGTGTCCTCGGAGTGAAGCGTGACCATGGCCTTCTTCCAATCCGGGCGCTTGCCGGCGACCCAGCCACGACGGCGGGTCTTGCCCATGACACTGCTGGTGTTCACCGCGGTGACACGCACGCTGAAGACCTTCTCGACCGCCTGGCGGATCTCGACCTTGTTGGCGTCGGTCGGCACACGGAAGTGGAACGCGTTGCGCGACGACATGTCGTCACTGCCCTTCTCGGTGAGGATCGGGCGACGCGTGAGCTCGTAGAATCGGTCCATCGAGGTCATGCTGCGCCTCCTTCTTTCTTGGTGGTGCCGACGCGCGAGCTCAGTTGCTCGAGCGCAGCAGCCTCGGTGATGATCAGGCCACCAGCGACGACGTCGTGAGCACAGAGCTCGGCGGCCGTCCGGACCTTGACCAGCGGGAAGTTCCGGAAGGACTTCCACAGGGACTCGTTGCGCTCGGCGATCACGACGACCGCGCGGCGCGGGCTGCCCAGGTCCGTGAGGACCTTGCGAGCGGCCTTGGAGGAGGGCGTGTCGAAGCCACCGAGATCGGCGATCACGACTTCGTTGTCGCTCAGCTTGCCCGCGATGGCGGAACGCAGCGCGACGCGGCGCGCCTTGGTCGGCATG
>JAJDEX010000280.1 GCA_029259575.1 Planctomycetota bacterium
GGGGGCGGCACGGTGTTCGGCACGAACGTCTCAGCGAGGTACGGAACAGTGCCAGGCACCGTATGGGCGGGCACCGTATGGGCTAGGGAAACGTCACCTGGATCGTGTTCGAGAAGTTCGCGGAGTCGCCGGGGGTCACCAGGAGGTCGCGGTACCAGACCTGGAAGAACCACGTGTCCCCCGGGGCGATGACCTGGCCCGCGGGGCTGTAGGGGAGCTGGCTCGGAACGTCGAAGCCCGCGCCGCCCGTGGACGTGGCGTTGCCCGTGATGCTCTGCATGACCCCGGCGACGTCGAACTGCGCGAGCGAGTTCAACACCGGCAGACCCTGGTTCGCCGCGGCGCTCGGGTTGTAGCGACCCTGCGGGGTCCCGAGGCACAGGACGCCGTTGAACACCGGCAGGTTCAGGCTGCCGTCGTTCGAGACCAGCAGGAACGCGAACTCACCCGGGGGGCCGTCGACCGCATCGATGTGCAGGTCACTGCCGAGCCCGCTGCCGAAGGAGCTGCCGTCGAGTTTGACGTAGTTGCCCAGGTAGTGGTTCGACGCCGGGTCACAGCCGACGTTGATGCCGGACGCCGTCCCCCAGGTCCACTGGCGCACCTCGTGCACCTGCGTGACGCCGCCGGTCGCCGCGGTGAAGCCGACGTAGGCTTCGCCGTTCACCAGACCCAGGCCGTCGGCAGGCAGGGCGCTCAGATACGTGCCGCCCGTCTCCAGGTCGTACGGAATCGTCAAGAGCGGATTGACCATGTCGTCGAAGTAGATCGTCAACGTGCCCGGTACGTAGCGGACTCGCACCGTGTGCGTGCTCCCGTCGTTGATATCCACGCTGGGGATCGCGCGGCCGAGGGACAGCTCCTCCTTGGCCTCGCAGTCGCCGGAGCCGCCCGTGTGGACCGAGATGTGGTTGTCGTCCAGGTCGTCGAACTGGTCCGGACCCGTGGCCGCCTGGTTCGCCCAGCAGTCGAACTCGATCGCGAGCGCATGGTCCAACGAGTTCGCCGGCTGGTCCGCGAAGCCGGAGTAGCCGAGGGGTCCGCCCGCATCACCGATCGCCGCGACCCCCGCCGGATCGTCGTGGATGACGAACGCCATGCCGTCGGCACCGGTGGTCGACAAGGTGATCGCGAACGTCGTGTCGAAGCCGTTCGTGACGTTGACTTTCTGGTCGTAGAACATCGAGCCCTTCGTCTGGCCGGTGGCCGGGGTCAGGATCGCGGAGGCGCCGACGATCGCGGCGGCGTCGTTGAACGCCAGCCCGGTGGCCCCCGTGAAGCCCGGGTAGTCGAAGCTCTGGGAGCGGGCCGTCCCGCAAAGGGCGGCGCTCAGGAACGTGATCGCGATGGAGATGGGGAGTCGCATGGGATTCGAATGGAGGTGGATCAGAGGGCAGTTGCATCGCCCGGAGCCGTCAAACAGGTCCCCATCCTCGCATTCCGGCACGATTCCTGCATCGCATCACGCAATCCTGACTCGATGTCGGGCGCGGGCGATACCGCGCGTTGAACATGGGGCCGCCCTCGCTACGGTACGCACATGCCCCTGCCCTCCCCGTTCCCCGTCTTCGATGCCCACGTCGACTCGCTCCAGCGTGAACTGGATCTCGGCCACGATCTGGGGACCAGGACGGGCGGTCACCTGGACCTCGTGCGTGGTCGTGAGGGAGGTCTCGGCGCGGTCGTGCTGGTGTCGTGGTGCGATCCGAAGTTCATCGCTCCGGAACAGGGTGGTGCGTATTCGCGCACTGTGCGGTTGCTCGAGCGGTTCCATCGCTTGATCGAGCGGCATCCCGACCAGATCTCGTTCGTCGGCAATGCGCACGACTTCGAGCGCGCACGCACGGCCGGTCACATTGCCGGTATCCCGGGCATCGAGGGCGGACACTCGATCGAGGGCAGTCTCGACAAACTGGAATGGTTCTTCGAGCGCGGCATCCGCGTGATGACCCTCGTCTGGAACAACCATCTCGACTGGATCCGCTCGTGCCAGGACGGCGCCGGTGCTGACGTGCCCGCGGGCCTGTCCGACTTCGGTCGCGACGTGGTGCGCACGATGAATCGGCTCGGCATGGTCGTCGACGTGTCCCATGCAGGCGTGCAGTCGTTCCACGACGTGCTCGAGACCAGCAGTCAGCCCGTCATCGCCAGCCATTCGGGCTGCTACACGCTGAACGACCATCCGCGCAACTTGAGCGACGATCAGCTGCGCGAATTGCGGGACGCGAACGGTGTCGTGGGCATGGTGTTCTGCACGCCGTTCCTGGATGCGGAAGCGCGCGCCGAAGAGAGCCGCCTGCGCGCCACCGCCGAATACCGTTCGATCGAAGGCCCGACCGAGGCCGATACGTTCTTCGCGCAGGGCGAGTTCCTGATGCAGCACGCCAACCCGCTCCACGCGGACCGCTTGCTCGACCACCTGTGCCACGCCGCCGAGGTCGCGGGCGTCGAGCACGTCGGCATCGGCTCGGACTTCGACGGCATCGAGCGCCGGCCGGTCGGGCTCGAGGACGCCAGCTGCTACGGCACGATCGCCGTCGGCATGCGCGCCCGCGGATTCCAAGAACACGAGGTTCGCGCCGTCCTGAGCGGGAACATGGAGCGCGTCTTCCGCCAGGTCACCGGACCCGGCACGCGCGCGCATGATGCGACCCTCACCCCTCTGCACCTCGAAACCGTTCGATGACCTCCGCCAAGACCTCTTGCTGCCGTCCGGATCGCGCGACGCTGCTCGCTCTCGTCGTCTGCCTCGTGTTCGGCTTCTTCATGGCGCGCGGCGTCTCGATGGGGAAGTCGATGGGCTACGACGAGGCCATGCACGTGCAGTGGCCCGCCGCGCGTATCGGTCTGGCGTTCGCGGACAGCGATCCGATGGGCGGCATGGCGGCCATCCACGACTGCAGCCAGTACCCGCCCGTCTATCCGATCGTGCTGGCCGGCGTGCAGGGCCTCTTCGGCATCACCGAGTTCGTCGCGCGCTCGTTCGGGCGTTGGTTGTGGGCGTTCGGATGCTTCGGGTTGTTCCTGTTGACGCGTGAGGTGTTGCGCGGAAGACGGGAGGAGGGCGATGAGAGTTGCGGTCTCGCACCCTGGCTCGCCTTGGGTCTCGCGATGTTGAGCCCGATGGCCATCGCGTTCTCGGGCATGTTGTTCCTGGAGATTCCGTGGCTCGTCGTGGCGATCTTCACCGTGCTCGTCTGGCTGCGTCGCCGCCGTTTGGGCGGTTGGCACCGTGACCTGTTCGCTGGCGCGATGATCGCGATCGCGTTCTTCACCAAGTTCAACTACGGCGTGTTGTTGGGCTTCGCGCTGTTCGTGGATCTCGTCATCGAGACCATCTCCGGCATCGACGACAAGAATCCGCGCGCGCGCATCTGGCCCGCACTGCGCGTAGGTTTGCCGATCACGATCGCGATGCTGTGGTGGTTCGGAATTCCGATCCCCCAAGGGTCCGCCGTCGCCGCCGAGCATCGCTTTGCTTTCAAGGAATTCCTGTTCGGCAACCAGGAGATGGCACGCATGCCGGTCAACGTTCGCGTCCTGCTCTCGGCGTGTTCTCTGGTGCGGTCGCCCCTCATCCTGATCTTGGCGCTCGTCGGACTCGGCGCTTCCTTGCGCGACTGGCGCTCTCCGGCGATCCGTACGTTGTGGATCGTGTTCCTTTCGATCACGATCCCGATCGCGACGCACAACTTCCATCTCGACCGGTTCCAGCTGCCGCCGTCGGGTTTCCTGTGGGTTCTGGCGGCCATCGGTTGGGCGGGTCTCCTGCCCAAGGATGCCGCGCCGCGCATGGGCATCGGTGGCGGACTGCTCCTGTTCGTGGCCGCGGCGTGCACGTTCCCGGCGGAGGCCAGTTGGCGCACGTTGTCGATGCTGGGCCTGGCCCAGGAGGACCCCGCGATCGCCGACGTCCAACGCGAGACGTTGCGCCGCATGTCCGGCATCACGCCCGGTCGCTTCCTCGACACGAACGGCATGGTGCGCTCCGAGCACGACGCCCTCGTTGCCGAGATCGAGAACAGCGTCTACGACATCGATCGCATCGGTTGGATCGGGATGAACACCAGCTTCTGCCCGGCGGTGCCACTGCTCGCCCTGCATGCGAAGGGGCACCCGGTCGCGCGTCAGTTGCGGTCCTCCGAGCTCGATCGTTCGTTCGTCACGCTCGCCTACGTGCCGCCGCCCGCCGAGGACTGGACCGACGAGAAGCTGGCCGCGTGGGCCGCGCAATTCACCGTGATCCTCGGCACGTATCCGGTCGACCTGAATCGCCAGGACGATCGCATGTGGCTGCACGACATGCGCGAGCGATTGGTGCACATGGACTGGAGCATCGCCGAGCCGATCGAGTTCCAGCACATCAAGGGTCCGGGGGACGAGTACAAGGCTGCATTCCTGGTGATGCGGAAGTTCAAGTAGCGGTCCGGCGCGCAATTTTCGGGAGTTGGTGCGCGACCCGGAGGATCGAGGTCGGTCCTCGTCCGTGCCTGCATCGAGCGGGACCCGCGCGAACGCCCTTCCGATCCGGCCGGGATGCGGGTGCGTCCAGTCTTCGTGGTCACGACTACACCTCGTGATGCGGACGCCAACGAACTCACCGTTTCCGCCCAACCGCATCGGACTCACCATGCAAATCGACTTCCGCACGATCACCGAACCCGACAATTTCGTCACGGTCCCCGAGGGCCTCTACCTGTGCCGCATCGCCGAGGTCCGGCCGGGCGTCGCGCGCGACGGCAGCGAGCGTTGGAGCTTGCGCCTCGTCGTCGACGAGGGCGACCACGCGGGGCACACGGCGGCCTGGGACTCGCTCACGTGGAGCGAGAAGGGCGTCTACCGCGTGAAACGCGCGCTCGAGGCGTTCGGCTTCGACGTGTCGGGGGAAGCCTGCGTCGAACCCGGCGACCTCGAGGGGATCCAGGTGCGCGCGCGACTCGTCCACACGACCTGGGAGGACCCCGAGACCGGCCGCCGCCAGGAGCGCATGACCGTGCCGTTCCTCGGGTACGAGTCCGCCGAGGGACACACGTCGAACGGCGAATCCGCGTCCTCGTCGAACGGGGCCGAACGGGGCACCATGGCGGTCTCGGACGACAGCCCCTTCTAGTCGCTCTGGCCGCGTTGGCCACCCGGCCGACGCGGAGCCCACCCAATAACTCACGGACGCCCAACCGGACGCCCAACCGGACGCCCAACCGGACGCTGAACCGGAGGCGGCAACGGACGCTGAACCGGACGCCGTATCGGACGGCGAATCGGACGGCGAATCGGACTCTGCGAACGTTCAAGGCCCGCGGGGGCCAGGCGCAGGGTCGAGCGGCCACTCATCGTGCAGTGCTTGGGCGGGCACTCCTTGGTGCCGGTTTGACACGCGGGCGGCGGACCGCGAGGCTTGGGACATGGACGCCGAACTGCAAGCCCTGGTCGATGCCGCGCGCGCGGTGCGTGAGCGAGCGCATGCTCCGTACTCGAAGTTCCGCGTGGGCGCGGCGCTCGTCACGGCCAGCGGCGAGGTGTTCACTGGCGCGAACGTCGAGAACGCGAGCCTCGGCCTGACCCTGTGCGCGGAACGCACGGCGATGTCCGCGGCCGTTTCGGCCGGTCACCGCGCGTTCACGCGCATCGTGATCGTGACCCAGCGGGACGAGGCCATCCAGCCCTGCGGCGCGTGCCGGCAGTTCCTGGCCGAGTTCGCCAGCGACCTCGAAATCGTGGCGGTGGGGGAGTCGGGCGTGGTCGACACGCGGACGCTCCAGCAGCTCCTGCCCGGCCAATTCGCGCTCGAGGACTGATCCGGACCGGCCGCCGATCCGGGTCCTGTCGGATTCGAGCCCCGGGCGCGAGTTGCTTGCACGTCCGCGACCCGTCAAGAATTATCATCGTCGCCCATGGCCACAGCCAAGCAGATGCGGGAACGCGTGGAAGCCCTGCGCGCGGAGCTCCTG
>JAJDEX010000029.1 GCA_029259575.1 Planctomycetota bacterium
CATCGCGGAACCACGCCTGGAAGTAGATCGTCTCGCCCGGCGTGATCACCTGCATCTGCGGCAAGTTGGTCAGGTCCGGGGTGAACGGGAGCGTGCCGCCCGCGCCCGAGTTGATGATGTCGTTCGCGAAGCGGTACTGGGGGCTACCGAGGCAGATGAACCCCGATGCGACCGGCAGGTTCGTCGTCGACCGCGACATGAGATAGAAGCCGAACTCGTTCGCGGGCAGGCCTATGGCGAAGAGGTCCAGGTCGTTGTCGATCACCCGGTTGCTGCCCGTAGCGGTCAGTGTCGCAATGTCGAAGGACGAGTTGGGCAAGGTGAGGCAGTTCGTGTCGGGCGCGCCGACCGAGTACTCGATGGCACCCATGTCGATCAGGGCGCCGGAGCCGACGCCCGTGTCGGGCACGCTCGGAGCATCGACGATGCGCGCCGTGCGATCGTAGTCCAGGTCGATGCCGGGCTGGGCCTGGCTGTTGCTGCCCGCGTCGATGGCGGGCGAGGTGGACGCGAGGCGGAAGTCGAAGCCGGCCAGGTCGACGAACTCGGGGTCCGTCGAGAGGTTGCCGACGCCGGCGAGCCCACCTTCGACCAACGAGTAGGTGACGGTCGTGCCGGACACCTGGTTGACGCCATTCTGGCCCGTGCTGCCCTGGTTGTCCCAGAACACGCAGTTGGCGACCGTGACGTTGGAGCCCGCATCGACCAGGCCACCGGCCACGTGGGTGTTGGCGGTGTTGCCCACCACGGTGTTGTTGCGGAAGGTCGTCGAGCCGCCGCTGCCGATCCAGACGGCGCCGCCACCGCTGCCGCCCGTCGCGAGGTTGCCGCGGAAGACACAGTTGGTGACCACGGCGCCATTCGTGTTGAAGATCTCCAGTGCACCCGCCCGCGAGGCCTGGTTGCCGATGAACGTGCACCGGTCGAATCGGATCCCGGTGCCACCGTTGATGTCGAAGGCTCCTCCGAAGGAGCCGCCGAAGTTGTCCTCGAAGATCACATCCGTGAAAGTCGGACTTCCATTGATGTAGGCCGCGCCTCCCCCGAACGTGCAGCGGTTGGACAGGAAATGGCAGTTGCGGATCGTGGGCGACGTGCTGCCGAGGCAGATGATTCCGCCCCCGCGATCGCTGTTCGTGCCACCATTGGCGTTGCCACCCGTGACCGTGAAGCCGTCCAGCACGGCGGTCGCGTTGGAGTTCAGACCGTTGACGACGTGGTAGCTGTTGTCGGTGATCGTGCCGAGGCCGTCGTTCTCGTTCAGGTCCGCGCTGAGGATCGTCGGCGCGTCACCCAGAGGCGGGCGCTCCGACGCATCGCTCTCGGTACCGACGAAACCACCGTACAGCTCGACCCCGGTCTTCAGGTTGAAGGCCAGCGAGCGGCTGGTGCCGGTCGTCGGGTAGTACGTGCCTTCCTTGACGAAGATCTGATCGCCGCTCACCGACTGGAGCAGCGCCAGGCGGACGCCGTCATCGGTCTGCAGGGCGTCGGCCCAGCTGGAGCCGTCGTTGAGGCCGGTCGTGAGGCCCTCGTCGACATAGATGGTGGACTGGGCGAACGTGGTCGAGACGAACGCGGCGCCGGCCAGGAATGTGGCGACGCAACGCGGGGAGCGGAACTGCATGGAAGCTTCGTGGAGATATGTCGAACGGGGGATCGCGGTCCGTGGAGAGCTGCGTCTACAGCGAGCTCCGGAGCGGGTTCCAGGAGTCAGGACCGCGTGTGCCAGTCCTGCAGGTTAGTCGATGCACGCGGCGAGTCGGGACTTGTGTCGGTCATTGGGCTGCACGGGTCGCGACCTTGCCCCAATGTGAGTCCGGATGGCACCGGACGGGACACGATCGTCCGGTCCACCGATCCCGTCAGCGTTCACCGAGCCAAGTCGTTGGGACGGCGGGAGTTGGGTTCGGTCCCACACGAGGCGCGCGCGAGGGGCGTGCGTCGCGCACGGGGAACGGGCAACTTGCTCGAAGCTCCAACCCGGCCCATCCCCATGACGCGCACCGCCAATCAGGACTTCTACAAGACGCTCGCCGTCCTCTACGACCAGCCGGACCACGTTCAGTTGGCGACGCGGTTCGCCGAACACGTCGCGCACCACCTGACCGAGGTCGGCGGCGATCACGTGCTGGATCTGGGTTGCGGGACGGGCGTCCTGGCCGAGATCCTGGCCGAGCGCGGCTTGCGAGTGACCGGCGTGGACCTGGCCGATGAGATGCTCGTGATCGCACGACGCAGATGTCGTGCGCGACGTTCCCGCATCGACTTCCTGCAAGGTGATGTGCTGAAGGACCGTTTCGCGGGACCCTATCCCGTCGTCTCCGCCAGCGGTGAGATCGTCAATCACCTGGAGACCGAGCGCAAAGTGGCCCGCTACTTCGCGAACGTGTTCCGCCACGTGCAGCCGGGAGGTGTGTTCGTGTTCGACGCGATCCAGCGCGCGACCTTCGAGAACAACTGGGACGATCGCAGCTACTACCTGTCGGGCGAAACCGGCGACATCGTCCAAGAGTGTTCGTGGGACGCGGAGCGCAACGTCGGAACGGTCGAGATGACCGGCTACGTGAAGCTGGCTCGCGGCGCCTACGAAAAGGTCGGCATCACGCTCGAGGAGTACTGCCACGATGCACCGTTCCTGAAGTCCGCGTTGCGCGCCGCGGGGTTCACCCGCGTGAAGTGCACGGCCTGGTGTCCCTGGACCGATGGCTACGAGGATCACGACCTGTGGACCGCCGTGCGGCCGGGCTGACCATGAAGAAGCTGCGCGTGCTGTTGTTGACCCACGGGCCCCTGCGTTCGAAGGAACAGGACGGGCGCAAGGTCTTCGTCGGCAAGGAACGCAAGACCGAGAACGACGTGCTGGGCGCACTCGAGCGTCTGGGTCACGTCATCGATGTCCTGGCGCTCGAGGACTCGCTGGATCCCTTGGCCGAACAGGTCGCCGCGTCGCCCCCCGACGTAGTGTTCAACCTGTTGATGAAGTTCAAGGACGACCCGGCGCACGAGCCGAACGTCGCTTCGTACCTGGAACTCTGCGGTGTGCCGTACACCGGTTGCAGCGCGACCGGCATCACGCTGGCGCGGGACAAGGCGTTGTCCAAACAGGTGCTCGATTGGCACGGGATCCCGACGCCGCCCTGGCGCTTGTTCCGGCGTGGCGCCAAGTCGATCGGCGCGGACTTTGCATTCCCGATGTTGGTCAAACCTTCCGATGCATCCGGTTCGGTCGGCATCGTCAAGGACTCGCGCGTGTACGACGAGCCGGAGCTCGCAGCGCGCGTCGCGTTCCTCCACGAAACGCACGGTTGCGACGTGATCGTCGAGCCCTTCCTGACCGGCCGCGAGTTCACGGTCGCCGTCCTGGGCAACAAACGACTCGTCGCATGGCCCGTCCGCGAACGCGTGTTCGGCGCGGATGCGGTCGTACCCTTCATGACCGAGAAGATGAAGTGGGACGAGGACTACCAAGCGCGCAACTCGGTGCGCAGCCGCGACGCCGACCTGGAACCGGTCCGCGCGTCGCGTCTGCAGAAGCTGGCGCGGGACGCCTGCCGCGCGCTCGGGCTGCGTGGATTCGCGCGCGTCGACATTCGCATGGACGGCGACGGCCATCCGTTCGTGCTCGAGGTGAACCCGAATCCCGAACTCGACTTCGACGAGGACTTCGTCCACGCCGGACTGGCCTTGGGGCTACAGCCGGACGACACGATCCAGAAGATCGTGCAACTGGCTCTCTAGCGGCCGCGCACCTTGACCCGTGCCTCGGCCACGGGCAGAAACGTTCGGTCGAAGCGCTCGACGAACGTCTCCAAAAGAACGCGTCGGTCGGGCTCGATCTTCATGCGCTTCTTGCGCGAGCCGTCGCGGATCGTGAACGTGCCCGTCTCGGTCAGCCAATGCGCGGGCAGCAGCAGGTGGACTTGGGTGGCCTGCTTGGCGTCGAGCTGGATCGAGCCGGGTTCCACGAAGGTGGCCGCGACGCGCGCCGTGATGTTCTCGGAATGATCGATGACCATCACGCGCACTTCGTTCTGATCCGGGGTCTCCCCGCGTCGGACCCGGATCGTCGGCTCGAAGGTCTCTTCGACCTCCTTCGTGAACCCTCCGATCGACAGCCAGCGATTCTGATTCTCGTCCTCCCGCGCGCTCCGGCGTACGAGTGATTCGGGCCAGGGTTCGCGCGTGTGCTGGCCGAACCAAGCGGCCCAGTCCTGGCCGCCGTGGACGTTGAAGCTGTGGCCAACGTCCGGTACGACCACGAGGTCGGCGGAATCGATACCGCGTTCCTCGATGCGCGCGAAGAACGTCCGGAGGCTCCAGACCAGATCCGCCTCGTCCCGGTCGCCCACCATCGCGCGGAGAGGACGGTCGGTGAGGTTGTCGAGGTAGCGCATGT
>JAJDEX010000281.1 GCA_029259575.1 Planctomycetota bacterium
CCGAATCCCCCCGGCATGGACCTCAAGCTGATCCGCAACCTGATCCGTGTCATGGAGCGCGGCGAGGTGACCGAGCTCGAGATCGACGATGAGAAGGCGGGCTTTCGTGTCCACCTGAAGCGTGGTCCTGGAGCCTTGAGTCACGGCCCCGTCGTGATGGTGCCTGGGTCGGCGACCCCGATGGCGCCGATGCAGGCGATGCCCGGGCCGAGCGCTGCACCGGTCGGTGAGGCAGCTGCCCCTGCCGCACCGAGCACCGAAGGGCTGGTCGAGATCACCAGTCCGATGGTGGGCACGTTCTACCGCTCTCCGAACCCGGAGTCCGAGGCCTTCGCGGGCACGGGCGACGTGATCGACGACGAAACGGTCGTCTGCATCGTCGAGGCGATGAAGGTGATGAACGAGATCCGCGCGGAGACCAGCGGAACGATCGTCGAAGTCCTGGTCGAGAATGGCGAGCCCGTCGAGTACGGCCAGCCCCTGTTCCTCGTCAAGCCGCGCTGATGTTTCGCCGGATCCTGATCGCGAACCGCGGGGAAATCGCCCAGCGGATCATTCGCGCCTGCCGTGAACTCGGCGTCGAAACGGTCGCGGTGTACTCCGAGGCCGACGCCGATGCGTTGTACCTGCGTCAAGCGGACGAGACGATCTGCATCGGCAAGGCCGCATCGGCCGAGTCGTACCTGGACATCCCGTCGATCATCTCCGCGGCCGAGATCGCGGATGTCGACGCGATCCATCCGGGCTACGGTTTCCTGGCCGAGAACGCCCATTTCGCCGAAGTCTGCAAGTCCTGCCAGATCGGTTTCATCGGTCCGGACCCCGAGGTCATCGCGAGCGTCGGCGACAAGTCGCGCGCACGCGAGATCGCGATGGCCGCCAAGGTGCCGGTCGTGCCCGGTTCTCCCGGCGCCGTCAAGGACGACGTCGAGGCGGCGCGCTTGGCCCAGGAGATCGGCTATCCGATCATGATCAAGGCGGCGTCCGGTGGTGGCGGCAAGGGCATGCGCGTCGCCAGCAACGAGCCGAGTCTCAAGAACCAGATGCGCGCAGCACAGAACGAGGCGAAGGCCGCGTTCGGCGACGACACCGTGTACCTCGAGAAGTTCGTCGAGCGTCCGCGTCACGTGGAAGTGCAGATCCTCGCGGACAACGAGGGCAACGTGATCCACCTGGGCGAGCGCGACTGCTCCGTGCAGCGTCGCCATCAGAAGTTGATCGAGGAGTCCCCGTCCGCGGCGCTCACCCCGAAGCTGCGGGACAAGTTGGGCGCGACCGCGGTGCGCATGGCGAAGGCCGCGAACTACGTGAACGCCGGCACGGTCGAGTTCCTGCTCGACAAGGACAACAACTTCTACTTCATCGAGGTCAACGCGCGGATCCAGGTCGAGCACACGGTCACCGAGATGGTGACCGGCGTCGACCTGATCCAGGAGCAGATCCGCATCGCTTCCGGTCAGCCGTTGCGCTTCAAGCAGAAGGACATCCAGCTGCGCGGCCACGCGATCGAATGTCGGATCAATGCCGAGGACCCCGCGCGCAACTTCCAGCCCAGCCCGGGGACGTTGACCGCCTTCGTGCCCCCCGGGGGCCCTGGCGTCCGCGTGGACAGCCATTGCTACAGCGGATACCGGATTCCGCCGAACTATGACTCGATGATCGGCAAGCTCTTGGTCCACCGCAACACCCGCGACGAGGCGATCCGCACCATGCTGCGGGCGCTGGACGAGTTCGTGATCGAAGGGGTCGCGTCGACGATCCCGTTGCAACGCGAGATCCTCAAGCACGCCGACTTCAAGAGCGGTGGGCACGACACCGGCTTCATCGAGCGCTGGTTCTCCAGCCACGGCCGGGAGAACGGCTGACATGGTTCGGGACGTCGGATGCCGATGGGCCAAGGTGCTGTTGGGGGGCTGGCTGCTGGTCGGCCTCCAGGCCTGTGCCTCCACGCAACGCTTTCCCCAGCCGATGCCGGGGCCCGACAATCTGCCCCCGGGAGCCAGCGATCTGTTCCCCGAAGGTCCGGAGCAAGCTCTGGTCCTGCGGCACGGTGACACCGTTCACGTCAAGCACGCGGGAGAGGACTCCATCTTCCAGCTTCGGCACTACGACAAGCAGGTGCGCGTCCAGGCCGGCGCTGCCGTTCTGACGGATGCCAGCGGCCGCGCCGAGATCGTCTTCCCGCGCGAATCGCGAGCCGGGTTGTTCGGCACCAACGTCGTCGTGCTGGGCTCGCCCAGTCGTGGCGAGCCGCTGATCTACATCGTGGATGTGGACATCATCGAGTTGATGCTCGACGCGGGCGAATACGTCGTCCTTCCCGGCGGCAGCCAGGTGTCCGGACCCGGTGGACCGTACGTCGTCGAACAGTACCGCGACGACATCCTCGTGCTGCGCAACCGCGCGCCGGAGATCGCGACCGTGCGCTATCGCGACGCCACCTTCGAATTGAACCCGGGCGAGGTCGTTCACCTGCCTCGCATGGAGGTCGGTTCGGCTCCGATCGCCCTCGACGCCGCCGCGCGACCCGTTCCGATCGGGGATGCCGTCGCCACGTTGTGGGGCGACCTCGAGGTCGTTCAACAGGATGGACAGTCGCTCGTGATCGAGGCCGGCGTCGATCCGACGACGCGGCCGCACGAGGTGCGCGCGTTCGGCTTGTTGATCCGACTCGATGCCAACCAGCGCGTCGTCCTGGAAGAATTCAGCATGCCGTCGGCACCCGGCGGCATCCGCTCGACCGGACCCGTACCTGCAGAGGATTCGGCATCGCCCGGAGGCGCCTCCGACTCCGCGACCCCGGGGACCCCCGAGGGCAACCAACTATGACCACCCAACCCCGCGTTCTCATCACCGGCGGCGCAGGCTTCCTGGGTAGCCATCTGTGCGAGCGGTTCCTGGCCGAGGACCACGAGGTGCTCTGCATGGACAACCTCATCACGGGGTCCCTGTCCAACATCGAGCACCTCTTCACGGACCCGAAGTTCCACTTCATCCACCAGGACGTCACCGAGTTCATCCACATCGCGGGGCGGCTCGACTCGATCCTGCACTTCGCGTCGCCGGCCAGTCCGATCGACTACCTGGAGCTGCCGATCCAGACCCTCAAGGTCGGGTCGCTCGGCACGCACAAGGCGCTCGGTCTGGCCAAGGCCAAAGGGGCCCGTTTCCTGCTGGCCTCCACCTCGGAGTGCTACGGCGATCCCAAGGTGCACCCCCAGTCCGAGGACTATTGGGGCAACGTCAATCCCGTCGGTCCGCGGGGTGTGTACGACGAGGCCAAGCGCTTCGCGGAAGCCATGACGATGGCCTACCACCGGTTCCACGGGGTGGAGACGCGCATCGTGCGCATCTTCAACACCTACGGGCCGCGCATGCGACTGAACGACGGTCGCGCCTTGCCGGCGTTCATGTCCCAAGCCCTCGAAGGCAAGGACATGACCGTGTTCGGGGACGGCAGCCAGACGCGTTCGTTCTGCTTCGTGGACGACCTGGTCGAAGGGATCACGCGCCTGTTGCGCTCGGACGAAACGTTGCCCACGAACATCGGCAACCCCGCCGAGATGACGATCCTGCAGTTCGCCGAGAAGGTGATCGAGATCACCGGATCGAAGTCCAAGATCACGTTCAAGGACCTGCCCGAGGACGACCCCAAGGTCCGTCAACCGGACATCTCCAAGGCCCAGCGCGTGTTGGGCTGGGAGCCCCAGGTCGACCTGGACACCGGTCTCGTTCGCACCCTCGAATACTTCCGTCTCAAGCTCGGCGCTGGCGAATCCGCAGCGCGCACCAAGGTCTGAACCATGTGTGGCATCGTTGGAGCGATTCGTAGTCAGGGCCCGGTCCTGCGCGGTCTGGTTGAAGGCCTACGAGTTCTCGAGTACCGCGGGTACGACAGTTCCGGGGTCGCCGTCGTCCTGCCGGGCGGCATCCAGATCGCCAAGCGTCAAGGGCGTCTCGAGAACCTCGAAGCGGTCCTCCAGGATGGTGCTCTCGAGGCGGCGAGCGCCGGGATCGGGCACACCCGTTGGGCCACGCACGGCGAGCCCAGCGATCGCAATGCGCATCCGCATCGTGGCGCCAGCGGCAAGGTCGCGATCGTCCACAACGGCATCATCGAGAACTACCTCCCGCTCAAGAACGAGCTGTTGGAAGCGGGCGTGACGTTCGAATCGGACACCGACACCGAGGTGCTCGCGCACATGGTCGACCGCGAGTTCGCTCGCACTGGAGACCTGAGTGCCGCGGTCCGCGCGGCATTGGCCCGCGTGCAGGGCTATTACGCCATGGTCGCCGTCGCAGTGGGGGACGCGGGTTCCATGATGGTCTGCGCTCGCCAAGGCCCTCCGCTCGCGGTCGCGTGGTCCGAGGACGGCGCATACCTGGCGTCCGACGTGCTGCCCCTGTTGCCGTACTCGAACCAGGTGACCTTCCTCGAGGACGGGGACATGGCTGTCATGCAGCCGGGCTCCGTGACGATCACCGACTTCTCGGGCAACCCCGTGACGCGCACCTCGCGCGAGATCGAATGGGACCCCGAGGACGCTGGCAAGGGGCACTACCCGCACTACATGCTCAAGGAGATCCACGAGCAGCCCGGCGTCATCGCGCGCACGCTCGAGGGGCGCCTCGACGAGAAAGCGGGTGACGTGGTGTTCGAGAACGACCAGCTCCAGGACGCGTTCCTGGCCGACATTTCGCGTGTCCAGGTCGTCGCTTGTGGCACCGCGTTGCACGCCGGCTACATCGCGAGTTACCTGATCGAGGGCTTGGCTCGCGTCCCCGTCGACGTCGAGTTCGCGTCCGAGTTCCGCTATCGCGATCCCATCATCGTGCCCGGCACCGTGGCCCTCGCGATCAGCCAGTCCGGCGAGACCGCGGACACCCTGGCAGCCACGCGACTGGCCAAGGCCAAAGGGGCGCGGGTCATCTCGATCTGCAACGTGCCGGGATCCAGCCAGGTGCGCGAGTCGGACCAGGTCATCCTGACCCGTGGCGGACCCGAGATCGGCGTCGCGAGCACCAAGGCCTTCACCGCCCAGGTCGTGGCGGCGGTTCTGCTGGCGATCCGCATCGGACGTGCCAAAGGGACGCTCAGCGCGGACGACGCACGCGGCCTGCTGGTCGAGCTGCGCATGTTGCGCAACCAGCTCGAGGAGCTGCTGTCCGAGAACATGCGCACGCACATCAAGGACCTCGCACGTCGCCACGCGGCGGCCAAGGGATTCCTGTTCATCGGCCGGGGTGTCAATTACCCGGTCGCGCTGGAGGGTGCGCTGAAGCTCAAGGAGATCAGCTACATGCACGCCGAGGGCTATGCGGCCGGCGAGATGAAGCACGGTCCCATCGCGCTCATCGATCCGGGCATGACGGTCGTGGCCGTAAACTCGATCGGTCGCGTCGCGGACAAAGTGCGCGCGAACATCGAACAGGTGAAGTCACGCGGCGGCGAGACGGTGTCGGTCGGTTCCGACCCGGAGAGTCACGAGATCGCAGGGCAATCCATCAAGGTCCCCGCGTGTTCGGAGTGGTTGTCGCCGATCCTGAACACGGTGCCGCTGCAGCTGCTCTCGTACTACATCGCTGACCTGCGCGGTTGCGACATCGACAAGCCGCGCAACCTGGCCAAGAGCGTCACGGTCGAGTAGTCGGCGCCTCTCTCACTCTCCGAATCCACTTCGATCCATGCGTGTCCTCGTCACCGGCGGCGCCGGCTTCATCGGCTCCCATCTGGGCCAAGCCTTGCTCGCGCGAGGCGATGAGCTGACGGTGCTGGACAACTTCAACGACTTCTACGACCCCGCGCTGAAACGTCATAACGTGACGTTGCTCGAGGGCGCGCGCATCGTCGAGGGCGACATCCGTGATGCGGACCTGGTCAACGGCCTGTTCGACGAAGGGAAGTTCGAAGTCGTCGTACACCTGGCAGCGATGGCGGGCGTGCGTCCGTCCCTGATCGATCCCTTGCTGTACCAGGACGTCAACCTGCGCGGCACGACCGTGATCCTGGAGGCGTTGCGCCGCTTGCCCGGTTGCCGTCACGTGTTCGCGTCGTCGTCCTCGGTCTACGGCGGCAACGAGAAGGTCCCGTTCCACGAGCACGACGACGTGTCGAACCCCGTGTCGCCGTACGCAGCGACGAAACGGTCCGGCGAGCTGCTGTGCTGGACGCATCACCACCTGTTCGACATCCCGACGACGTGCTTGCGATTCTTCACCGTCTACGGCCCTCGCCAGCGGCCCGAGATGGCCATCCACAAGTTCGTGCGCCACGTCTTCGAGGGCACGCCGATCCCGTTCTTCGGCGACGGCAGCACGCGTCGCGACTACACGTACGCCGACGACATCGTGCACGGCATCCTGCAGGCCATCGAACGTTGCTCCGGGTATGCGATCTACAACTTGGGCGAGTCGGAGACGACGTCCTTGGCGGATCTGGTCGCGATGATCGGCGAGGCCTGCGGCCGCGAACCGATCCTGAACAAGATGCCGATGCAGCCGGGGGACGTGCCGGTCACCTATGCCGACGTCAGCCTGGCGCGGGAACGCCTGGACTATGCGCCGCAGACTTCGATCGCCCAGGGGATCGAGCGCTTCGTCACCTGGTACCGATCCGTGAACGGGCTCGACGCGAAGTCCTGATCTGAGCACCCAGACTCCACGCGGAGGGCGGAATCAGGGAAATCAGGGGGCTGGAACCGTGCGGAAGACCGTATCGAACCCCCTGGGCCCCTCAGGCTCGGGTAAGGTTCCCAACCCTCTTCAGCCGACATGCGTGACCCGGCCCTGCCGCCGGCACCCGTAAGGCTCGATCCTCCAACACCCGCACCTGCTTCAGCACCGCGATGAAAGGCGTCATCCTCGCTGGCGGCCTTGGTACACGGCTCTTCCCGTTGACCAAGATCACCAACAAGCACCTCCTGCCGGTCTTCGACCGGCCGATGATCTACTATCCGATTCAGTGCCTGGTGAACGCGGGGATCGACGACATCATGATCGTCACCGGCGGTCGCAAGTCGGGCGATTTCCTGTCGCTGCTGGGCAATGGCAAGGACTTCGGGCTCAAGCACCTGAACTACACCTACCAGGAGGGGGAAGGCGGCATCGCCGAAGCCCTCGGCCTGTGCGCGCACTGGGCACAAGGGGACAAGGTGGCCGTCGTTCTCGGTGACAACATCATCGAGACCAACATCAAGAAGGCGGTCGAGGACTTCAAGGCCCAGGACAAGGGCGCGAAGATCCTGCTCAAGGAAGTTCACGATCCCGAGCGCTTCGGTGTGGCTCGCATGGACGGCGACCGTGTCGCCGAGATCATCGAGAAGCCCAAGAACCCGGCGACCAACTTGGCCGTCATCGGAATCTACATGTACGACGGTCGGGTCTTCGACGTGATCAAGACTTTGGAACCCTCCGAACGTGGCGAGCTCGAGATCACCGACGTGAACAACTGGTTCATCCAGGACGGGTCGATGACGGCCGAGGTCCTCGATGGCTGGTGGACCGATGCGGGAACGTTCGAGTCCTTGCACGGCGCGGCGCAACTGGTGGCCGAAGCCGGCGCCAACCACATCGACGCCGACTGAGTTCCTGGTTTGGGTACGGACAACATGACGAACGAAGGACCGATGCGCGTTCTGGTCACCGGTGCGGCGGGGATGCTGGGCAGCCAGGTGCTGCTGGTCGTCCCGGACGGGATCCAGGTGGTGGGGACCGATCTGACGGACGGTTCCGGGGTCGAGGTCGCCGGCGTCGATCTCGCCGATCCCGATGCCATCGCTACGCTCTTCGCCAAGCACGGGCCGTTCCACGGCGTGATCCACACGGCCGCGTACACGGCGGTCGACAAGGCGGAAGAGGACGAGGCGCTGGCGTTGCGCGTCAACGGCGACGCCTGCGGAGTCCTGGCCCGCCGCTGTGCGGCCGATGGGATTCCCCTGGTCGTCGTCAGCACGGACTTCGTGTTCGACGGCACCGCGTCCACGCCCTACTCCGAGGACGCGCAGCCCAATCCGGTCTCTGCCTACGGTCGCACCAAGCTGGAGGGCGAGCGCCAGGCGTTCGCCGCCCATCCCACCGGAACGCGGGTCGTGCGAACGCAGTGGCTCTACGGGCCGCGCGGCAAGCACTTCCCCGGGACCATCCTGAACTTGGCCAAGGACCGCGACTCGCTCAAGGTCGTGGACGACCAGACCGGATCACCGACCTCGACCTTGGAGCTCGCGCCCGCGTTGTGGGACGTCCTGCTCAAGGGCGAATCCGGCATCTACCACGCCGCCTGCGAGGAGTCCTGCACCTGGCACGGATTCGCCAGCGCGTTGCTCGAGCTCGCCGGTGTCGAAGGAGTCGAGGTGACCCCGTGCTCTACGGACGAGTTCCCGCGCCCGGCTCGCCGACCGACCTACAGCGTGCTGGAGTGTGGCCGCTTGGCCGCACTGCGCGGTGCGCCACTCGCGCCGTGGCGAAGCGCCCTCTCGACCTACCTCGGTTCCTGATCTCCTCCGAGCGATTCGTTCGCCGGCTCTTGCAGCATGACTCGCACACTACTCGTCACCGGCGGCGCCGGGTTCATCGGCAGCAACTTCATCCACATGATCGTGGAGGATCGCCCCGACTGGAAGGTCGTCAACTTCGACGCACTGACCTATGCCGGCAACCTCGAGAACCTGGCGAGCCTCGAGTCCAACCCGAACGTGACGTTCGTTCAGGGCGACTGTGCGGAGCCCGATGACGTCCAGCGTGGATTCGACGCGTGCGGGGACGGCCCCGTGTCCGTCATCCACTTCGCGGCCGAGAGTCACGTCGATCGCTCCATCCTGGGCGGGCTCCCGTTCGTGCGCGCCAACGTGCTGGGGACCCAGGTGATGCTCGACGCGGCTCGCGCGCGCAAGACCGAGCGCTTCGTCCACGTCTCGACCGACGAGGTCTACGGTTCGCTCGGCGCGACCGGCTTCTTCACCGAGGAAACCGATCTGGATCCCAGCTCGCCGTACAGCGCCAGCAAGGCCGGCAGCGACATGCTGGTCCAGGCAGCCCATCGGACGCACGGCTTCGAGACCCTGACCACGCGCTGCTCGAACAACTACGGCCCTTATCAGTTCCCCGAGAAGCTGATCCCCTTGATCATCGCCAATGCGCGCGAGGACAAGCCGCTTCCGGTCTACGGCGACGGCATGCAGATCCGGGATTGGCTCTACGTGCGCGACCACTGCGAGGCGATCCTGACCGTGCTCGAGAAGGGCACATCGGGCGAGGTCTACAACATCGGCGGACACAACGAGTATCCGAACATCGACATCGTCAAGGCGATCCTGTCGGCGCTCGACAAGCCCGAGTCCCTGATCACGTACGTCAAGGACCGTCCGGGGCACGACCGTCGCTACGCCATCGACGCCAGCAAGATCGAGCGCGAGCTCGGCTGGAAGCCGCGCTGGACCTTCGAGCAGGCGTTGCCCGCCACGATCGAGTGGTACCTGGCCAACGACGAGTGGTCGCAAGGGGTGCGCTCGGGTGCGTACCGCGACTACCTCAAGACCCAGTACGGAAGCTGATCCCGGCCAGGCCCGCGGCGGCCGCTCCGGGCCAATCCAGCCGGTGAGGAGACCCCCGCGAAGACCCAGCGATGGGGCGCGACCGTCGTACCGGAGTCCTTCCAGGCCCCCCCCAGGTCCGGGGTCGAGG
>JAJDEX010000282.1 GCA_029259575.1 Planctomycetota bacterium
AGTTCGCCGCGCTCCTGCAGCAGATCACCGTTCTGGAAGGCCAGGTCGCCGACCTGCGCAACCAGGTGACGTCGGCCCAGGCCACGAACGACGCGACGCTCTCGACCAAGGACGCCGAGATCCGCCAGGCTGCCCAGGCGCTCCAGGACGCGATCGACGCGGCCAACCGCGAGCGTGGCACGCTCGAGGACCAGATCGCCTCGTTGCGCAACACCAACCAGGAACTCACCGGCGACATGAACGCGGCCAAGGCGCTGCGCGACGAAGCCGAGCGCAACCTGGTCACCGCCAAGAACGAGAGCCAGACCCAGATCGGCATCCTCACGAGCGAGATCAAGAACATCGCGGGCATCACGAAGACGACCCAAGACAAGGACGGCGAAGTCCTCGAGGCCTCCTCGGCGCTCGGCATCGCGATCCTCGATCTCGGCGCGCGCGACAAGGTCTCCCGCGGCATGGTCTTCACGGTCATCAGCGGCCGTCCCGGTTCGGAACTGGTCAAGGGCAGCGTCGAGGTCATCGACGTCGGTGAGCTCAGCAGCACCGGCAAGGTCTTCGGCCTCTCCGACCCGAACGATCCGATCGTGCAGGGCGATGTGCTCTACAACCCGGTCTTCCAGCCCGGCGCCGAGCAGAACGCCGTCCTCGCCGGTCGCTTCGGTGGCAGCTGGACCGAGTCCGATCTGCGCATGCTTCTGGGCGACATCGGCATCACGGTGCAGAGCACACTCGACAAGTCGACCTCGTTGCTGATCGTCGGCGAGCCGCTCTACACGGATCCGGACACCGACGAAGCGCTCGAGGATCCGATCCCGGTCTCCGAGCTCGAGGTCTACAAGAACGCCGAGAGCACCGGCGTCCAGATCGTCCACATCGGCGACCTGCGCCGCTTCTTCAAGAAGTGAGCGTGACGCCCGGTCCTCGCGCTGGAAACGGCGTCCGACCGCGAGCGTGATCCATGAAAGGGCGGACCCCACCCGGGTCCGCCCTTCGTACATTCTGAGAGCCTCCGCTGCGCCGATCCGCAGCACGCGCGCACATGGTCCCGCCCGAACCGAGCCCCGAAGACTCCGCTGACGTCGAAGGCACGCGCATGACGCTGGGCGAGCACCTGGACGAGTTGCGCCGGCGACTCATCCATTCGGCCGTCGCGCTGGCGGTGGCGTTCAGCGTGCTCTATTCGCAGCGCCACGAGGTGTTCGAGTTCATCCAGGGACCGCACCGGCGTGCAACGGCGTGGTTGAACGAGGCTGGCGTCGAGCATTGGCACAACCATGTGCTGGAGTTGCAGGCGGCCGTCGAATCTGCGCGCGCTGAGCCCGACCTAGATCCGCCGACAGACGCAGGGGCCGGAGACGATCCGAACGCGAACACGGACGACGAGGATGCAGCCAAACCGGTCGATCCGCTGACCTGGTTCGAGAGCGGCTACCCCGAGCGCAAGGTGCTGAACGACCACTATCGCGTCGACGAGAGCCTCAGCATCTTCAGCCCCGACGGCGGGTTCGTCCTGCGCATGCGGATCTGCTTCTGGCTCAGCCTGTTCGTCGCAGGCCCGTACATCATCTTCGAGATCTGGCGCTTCATCGCGGCCGGGCTCTACAAGCACGAACGCAAGGTCGTGCACCGCTACGTTCCGTGGTCGGTCGCGTTGTTCCTGGGCGGCGTCACGTTCGGCTACATGTTGATGGTGCCGTACGCGTTGTACTTCTTGGGACTCGACAACCTGGGCCAGCCGGCGCTGAACTCGGCGACGCAGGTGGCGGACCAGTACCTGCAGTTCCTGAAGGCGCTAGCGATCGCGCTCGGATTCGTGTTCCAGTTGCCGGTGTTCATGCTGGCGCTGGCGCGGCTCGAGATCGTCGAGGCCAAGAGCTTCGCGCACTATCGCCGGCACACGATCGTCGGTGCGTTGGTGCTGGCGGCGGTGCTGACGCCGCCCGACCCCATCACCCAGATGATGATGGCCGGGCCGGTTGTGATCCTGTACGAGGTCGGCCTGTGGCTCGCCAGGGCCTCCGAGCGCAAGCGCGCCATTCGCGGATGAACGCTCCCTTGATGGATCCCCGCGACGTGGCCGTGCTGGCCATCGGCGACGAGTTGCTGGCCGGCAAGCACGCCGACCTGAACATGCCGTTGATCGCGAACCGATTGGCCGAACACGGACGGCGGTTGGTCGAGTCGCGCGTCCTGTTGGACGAGATCGACTTGATCGCTGCGGCCGTACGTGAGGTGGCCCAGCGCTGTCCCTTGATCGTCGTCACCGGAGGGCTCGGGCCGACACCCGACGACTTGACGCGGCATGCGTTGGCTGCCGCGGCGAACGTCGAGGTCGTGCACGACGACGAGGCGTGGCGCCAGGTGCGCACGTGGTACGAACGCTCGAACCGACCGATGCCGGAATCGAACCGCCGCCAGGCACTCATGCCCGCGGGAGCGACCGTCTTGGCGAACCCGGCCGGGACCGCACCCGGATTCCGCATGCGGGTGGGGGGCGCGACGGTGATCTCGCTGCCCGGACCTCCGCGCGAGGCCAGCGCCACCTGGGACGCGAGCGTCGTGCCGTGGTTGCGCGCACATCCCGTCGACGGCCAGCGCGCGAGCGCGTTCCTGTTCTTCGAGGGCTTGTCCGAGAGCGTCTTCGCCACGGAGGCGGCCGAGTGGCTGGACCGCGCGCAGAATCCTCAGGCGGGCGTCACCGTGTCCGAGGGCGTGCTGGCGCTGCGGCTCGTCGCCGAGCACGAGGACGCGGACCGAGCACGGGCGCTGTTGGATGCGCGACTCGACGACTTCCGCCGTCGCTTCGCGGACCACCTGTTCTCGGAGACGTTCCTGGACCCGGCCGAGGCGCTGGGCGTTCACCTGATCGCCAATCGCATCAGCGTGACTCTCGCGGAGTCCTGCACCGGAGGCCTCGTGGTCGCCGCGCTGACCTCGGTCCCAGGGATCAGCGCGGTGCTGCGCGAGAGCTTCGTGACGTACCACGCGGACGCCAAGGTCGAGCTCCTCGGCGTGGATCCAGCAACGATCCAGGAGCACACCGTGTATTCGGAAGAGGTCGTGCGAGCGATGGCGGTGGGGGCGGCGGCCCGCACAGGAGCTCGCCTCGCGATCGCCGTCAGCGGAGTCGCCGGACCGGCCTCGGACAGCCCCGAACATCCCGTCGGCCAGGTCTGGTTCGGATTCTGCCTGGACGGCGAGGTGACCGCCCACGAGCGCCGCTGGCCCTCGGGCGCGCATCGCGACCGGATCCGCCGCTGGGCCACCCAGCACGCGCTGGCGTCGGCCCTACGCCTCGTCCGCGGCTGATTTTCGGCCCTTCAGCCACGTTTTTCCGGGCTTGGACTCGCCCGCCCCACGGCCTCGGATTATGCTCCCCGCCTCAACGGCTACCCCGTGGTGTAATTGGCAACACATCTGGTTTTGGTCCAGACGTT
>JAJDEX010000283.1 GCA_029259575.1 Planctomycetota bacterium
TATGTCCGTGTCATGGACTGGGTCGTCACAGATGGGGTGGTTCCGATACCGGACGACATCAGTTTTGACGAGGCAAGCTTTCTGGAGCCGCTCAACACCTGCCTGAAGGCTCTCCACACGGCGCGGCTCGAGCCCGGGGAAACGGTGGTTGTTTTCGGCCAGGGGCCCGTGGGCCTCTTGATGTCTCAATCGGCGCGTGAGGAAGGGGCCGAGGTGATGGGCGTCGATCTCCTGGACCACCGACTCGGGGGTCCGCGACTGCATGGGCTGTTCGCAGCTGGGGCAATGGGCGACGCCCGCCCGCGCGAACAGGACCCGCAGGTGGTCCGTGATCTCGGTCAGGGTGCCCACGGTCGAGCGGCTCCCGCGCGGGACCGAGCGTTGGTCCACGGCGATGGCGGGCGAGAGGCCCTCGACGGCATCGACGTCGGGCTTGCGCATGTCGCCCAAGAACTGGCGTGCGTAGGCCGACAACGTCTCGAGGAAGCGGCGTTGCCCTTCCCGGTAGAGGGTGTCGAACGCGAGCGAGCTCTTCCCGGACCCGGATACACCGGTCACGGCGACGAGGGCGTTGCGGGGCAGATCCACATCCACCCCCGCCAGGTTGTTCTGGCGCGCGCCACGGATGCGGATGCGGGATGCCGCTGAAGTCATCGTGCGAGGGGGTGGTCCCGGCCCGTTCGAGCTCGTTCGACGAGCGCCCGATGGGGTTTTGGGAGGATTGGGACGGGAGTTCCGAGCCGCACACGGTAGCAGCCCCAGCACGGCACAGGAAGTCTCCCGGAAGCCCGATTCCGGGGGGAGTGTCCAGGGGACGTACGAGCTAGGTACACGGTCCCAGGGAGGAGCACTCCAGGCCCTTGGAGCCCTCACCGGGCCGAGTTCGCCCTGGCACGAACTGGGCCCGGGCCACCTCGAGGTGAACCGGGCCCAGAATGGATGCTGCCCCGGGGATGCCCCGGAGCACGAGCTCCCCGTGGAGCGGGACCTAGAGGCCCTTGGCGTTCTCGGTGAGGTACGCCGCGACGCCCTCGGGCGTGGCCGCCATGGCCTTCTTGCCGGGCGTCCAGCCTGCGGGGCAGACCTCGCCGTGCTTCTCGTGGAACTGCAGGGCATCGATCATGCGCAGCAGTTCGTCGAGGTCGCGACCGAGGGGCAGGTTGTTCGTCACGACGTGCTGAATCGTGCCCGACTGGTCCATCAGGAACGTCGCACGCAGCGACAGGCCCGAGGCCGCGTGAAGCACGTTGTAGTCGTTCGTCATGCTCTTCGACGTGTCGGCGATGAGCGGGTAGTTGAGCTCACCGATGCCGCCGTCGTTGACCGCGGTCTTGCGCCAACGGGCGTGCGTGTCCGCATCGTCCATGGAAACGCCAAGGACCTGGACTCCGCGCTTCTCGAACTCGGCCATGCGGTTGTCGAAGGCGATGAGCTCGGAGGGACACACGAAGGTGAAGTCCTTCGGATAGAAGAAGAGAGCGACGTACTTGCCGGCGTAGTCGCCGAGGCTCACTTCCTTCGTCGTGCCGTCGGGCATGACGGCCGGAGCGCGGAAATCGGGAGCCTTGGTGTTGATCAAGGAGGCCATGGATGCCTGTGGGTTGGGGTAATGGAGGGCGAATCGGCGGTTCGCGAGGGAACCCGCTTCCGATTCGGGCGACCATTCAACCGTGCCGGATGCTCGGGCACAAGGGTCCCGAGGACAGGATCGTACGCTTCGTCGGTTCCCCGCTCATGGCGGCAGGTGGAAGGACCGAAATGGACGCTTCCGGTGCCTCAGACCTCGATGTCGCCCAAGATCGCGCCGTGCAGCTTGGGGCCGGCTGCCACGATATGGCCTGCACGGAGCCAATCCTGGCCGCCCTGTGCGTCGGTCACTCGGCCGCCGGCTTCGAGCACCAGCAGTGCCCCTCCTGCCATGTCGTGGGGCGACAGGTGCAGCTCCCAGTAGCCGTCCATTCGACCGGCGGCCACGTAGGCCAGGTCGAGTGCGGCGGAGCCCATGCGGCGGATGCCTCGCACGCGGAGCACGAACCGGTTGAAGTTGCCCAGGTTGGGGTTGGCCAGGGTGTCGCGCTTGTAGGGGAAGCCGGTCGCGATCACGGCGCTGCCCAGGTCCTGGGTCGACGACACGTGGATCGGACTGCCGTTCAACGTGGCGCCCCCACCGCGAACGGCGACGAAGGTCTCGCCCAATCTGGGAAAGACGAGAGCGGCCACCGCCGGACCGGAGGCATCGAAAAGGCCCATGGAGACGCCGAATGCGGGCAATCCATGCACGAAGTTCACCGTGCCGTCCAAGGGGTCGAGGAACCAGCGCGGACGGTCGTCGGCGGGGTCCTGGACCTCCTCCTCGGCCTCGATGGCGTGTTCCGGGAACGCGTCGCGCAGTCGTTGGACGAGCAGGCGCTCGGCGGCCACATCGGCGGCCGTGACCAGGTCGCGGGCTTCGCTCTTGGAGCGGATGGCCGACGGATCCAGCCGACCGAGGTGCTGCAGGAGCAACTCCCCCGCCTGGGCCGCGGCCGCTTCGGCCACGTTGCGCGCATGCTCGAGTTGATCGGGGGACAGCGTGGTCATCCGTCCGATCGTTCCCAGCCGACGAGGGCTTCGCAGATGCGATCCTGCATCGGTTTCCAGGCCCGCGTGTTCAGGCCCGAGACCTTGGGGTAGTTCACCAGGATCGAGAAGAGCAGGACCTCGCCGCTCGCGGTCTCGAGGCGGCCGGATAGTCCGCTGGCGCCACTGATGAAACCGGTCTTCCCACGCACGCGCCCCAGCGCAGGTCCCCTCCGCATGCGGCCGGAGAGCTTGCCGGACTTGCCCGCCAAGGGGAGCGCCTCGAACCAGCGCCTTGCATCGCCCCGCCGTTCGAGGTCCGCGAGCGCAGCGGTCAGTTGGCGCGCGCGCACCTGGTTGTCACGACTCAGTCCGGACCCGTCCATCAAGGACCAGTCCCCTCCCGTCACACCGAGCGGATTGAGCGCTTGCGTCACCGCGCGCGCCCCGCCGTCCCAGTCGGGCTGTTGCACCACTTCGTGCCCGAGGTGCAGGAACAACTGATCGGCGGTCGCATTGTCGGAATCGAGCAGAATGGGCTCCAACCACTCGATCCAAGGCGTTTTCAGCGTAGCGACGACCGTCGCGTCCGGGAGATTCCGCTCGCGCCGAAAGCCGGTGATGGCGATGCCGCGCGCGCGCAGTCCGCCCACGACGGCGTGTCCGAAGAGCTCGACGGGATCCGGATACGCCATGCGGGTGTCCCACGGCGACGCGTTGATCGGCTGACGACCACGGACGACGACGCGGTTGCCGCGCGCCTCGATCGCAATGTTGAGCGCCGCACCTTTGGCGACGGTGTGGACCGTCCCGACGCGCTCGAGACCATGGTGCTCGGGACGTACGCGCGACTCGGAACGTGCGCCGATGGGACCGGCGACACACGTGGCGGTCAAGCATCCTGCGTTGGCAGAGAATCCGGCTGCGAGGGCGCAGTAGGACTTCCAGTATTCCTTGTCCGAGGGCCAGCCCGGTCCAGGAGCCGGCGCGGGCCATGCGCCTTCATCGAGCACGAGGTCGCCGGTCACTTCGCGAATGCCCGCGCGGCCCAACTGGGCATCGAGGTCGTCCAGCCAGCGCGACAGGGATCCGTCTCCGCCGTAGTCGTACAAGGCGTCCCCGGCGGCGCGTGCCACCAGATCGCCGTGCAAGCGCCCTTGGCGGACGTCGCCTGCGGCGTCGAAGCGGGTCTCGACGACATGGTCCGGACCGAGCAGAGCCCAGGCGGCGTAAGCGGTCAGGATCTTCAGGTTCGACGCCGGCATCAGGGGCGTGCGGCTCTGGATCGCCACGAGGGTGCGCCCGTCGGGCAGCACCACGTGCACCGCGACCTGGCAGTCCTTGGCGGCGAGCTTCCCGGGGGCCGCCTCGAGTGCGGCGCGCACCCCTCGATCGACCTCGGCTGCGATGCGGCGCTGGAGTTCGGGGTCGAACGCGGGGACGCTCGACATCGTGTCCGAGGTTGGCGGGTCAGGAACCAGCGCGGGCGCTAGGGGGCGTTGCTCGAGCGGCGCTGGGGTGGAGCTAGGCGTGGTGCCCGGTCCAGCGTCCTCGGCCGGAAGGGTCCGCGCATCCCGATCTCCGGGCGTGCCGAGCACCACGCGCGGAACGGGTTCGTCGGTGTCGCCGGCGCGGGATTCACCACCGCAACCGGACACCAGCAGGGCACCTACGAGCAGGCCCACGAACGGGTTCCGCAGGGCGGACCGTCCTGGCAGGCTCCGCGTCGCTCTCGCACGCCCTCTTCCCCCGTTTCGCGGTTCCATCTCGGGTGAGGATAGCCATCTGGACCCGCGGATTCTCGAACCGTTCCGTGAACTCGACGTCACGAATGGCGGGCGCCGACCCGGGCCTCAATACCCGCGGGGGTGCCCTTGATGGAAGCGCCACGCGTCCTCGAGAATTCGCTCGAGTCCGGCCTTGCGAGGAGCCCACCCCAGCACGTCCTTGGCCCGTGTTCCGCCGCTGACGAGTTCCGGCGGGTCCCCCTCTCGGCGGGGTGCCACCACCGCCGGGATCGGGTGCCCCGTGATGGTCCGCGCGGCCTCGATGACCTCTTTCACGGAATAGCCGGAACCGGTGCCCAGGTTGCAGCGGAGCTGATGTCCAGCCTCGCCCGACTGCAGCAACGCCAGAGCGCGCAGATGGGCGTCCGCCAGGTCCTCGACGTGGATGTAGTCGCGAATGCAGGACCCGTCCCGCGTCGGATAGTCCTCGCCGAAGATCGAGATCGATTCGCGTCTTCCCTGGGCGACCTGGAGCACCAGCGGAATCAGGTGCGTCTCGGGATCGTGGTCCTCGCCCACGCTGCCGTCGGTGGCGGCGCCGGCGGCGTTGAAGTAGCGCAGAGCTGCGGCGCGCAGTCCATAGGCGCGACCGTAGTCCCCCAGCATGTGCTCGATGTGCAGCTTGGTGTGGCCGTAGGGATTGATCGGGACCTGTTGGTGATCCTCGGTCATCGGGACCGTCACGGGGTCGCCGTAGGTCGCGCAGGTGGACGAGAAGACGATGGTCTTCACCTCGGCCGCCCGCAACTCCTCGAGGAGACTCCACGTGTGGATCACGTTCTCTTCGTAGTACGTGGCCGGGTCCGTCACCGAGACGCCCACGTAGCACTTGGCCGCGAAGTGGATGACGGCTTTCGGGCGGTACTGGGCCAGGGCCTCGCGCACCGCCGCGCGATCACCGATCGAAGCCTCGACCAGCGGAACGCCTTCGGGAACGGACTCCCGATGCCCGGTGGACAGGTCGTCCAGGATGACGACCTCGATGCCGCGCGAAACGAGTTCACGGACGGTGTGGGAGCCGATATAGCCCGCGCCGCCCGCCACGAGCACGGGGCCCTGGGGGTGTTCCTCGGGGCCCTTTGGAAGTCCGGATTGCGTCATGCCGCAGAGCCTACGTCAGCGTGCGGGCTCCTGCTGCTGCCAAGTCGTCCCAGTAGCCCGGCCAGGACTTCGCCACGGCCTCCGGTTGCGAGACGCGCACGCCTTCCTGGAGGAGTCCGAGCAGCGAAAGGGCGAACACCATGCGGTGATCCCCCTGCGTCTCCAGCACCACGGGATCGAGGCGTGCCTCGCCCGCGCGGATGGTCAGGCTGTCGGCATCCGCGGCGACCTCCCAGCCCAGGGTGTTCAGGCCCCGCGCCAGGACCTCGATCCGCGAACTCTCCTTGCCCGGCAGCGTTCCCAGCCCGCGCAAGCGACAGATCTCCGCGCCCGCCCGAGTTGCGGCGGCGCACAGGACGGCCAACGGGGGCGCCAGGTCGGGCGTGTCGGTCAGGTCCAGGTCGACCGTCGCGGAAGGCGCGCCCGACGCTTCGAGGAATTGGGAATCGGCGAAGGCATCGCAACCGAGGGCTTGCAGGTGCTCGACGATCCGCAGATCCCCCTGGTGCGAGTCCGCGCCGAGCCCGTCGATCCTGACCGTTCCCCCGGACAAGCAACCGGCGGCCAGGGCCACCGCGCCAGCGGAGGCGTCGGGTTCGATCCGCAGCGCATCCAACGGGGCGATGAGGGGGCCGCCGATCGTGAAGCGCATTCCTTGATCGGTGGTCTCGGAGGACACCTGGACGCCGAACGTGGACAGCGCATCCAGGGTGAGATCGACGTACGAGCCGCTGGGCACCGGGCCCGTCACGTTCAGATGTCGCTCGCCCGGTTGCGCCGCGAGGGCCATCAATAGGGCGCTGACCTCCTGGCTCGAGCACGGGTCGGTCAATGTCAACTCGAGCGGAGCTTGGGTGCCGCGCACGAGAACGGGCCAGCCCCCGTCGCCGGCCTCCTCGATGGCCCGGCCCAGAGCACGCATCAACGGCAGGCTCCGTCGCCGTTCCAGGCTTCCGCGACCCTCGATGCGAAACAGCTGGCCGATGCGCCCTCCCATGCCGACGGCGGCCGTCAGGATGCGAGCGGCGGTCGCCGATTCGCCGACGTTCAGGACGAGCGCGTCGTCGTTCCCGGTTCCGCCCAGCCCATCGGGAGGCAGCGGCGGCCGCCCCTGGATCGTGACCACGCCCGGCAAGCCCTCGTCGGCATCCACCTGGAGAACCTGCATGCAGGCGAGCAGGTCGGCCACATCAGCGCTGTCCGGGAGCGCGGCGTAGCGGGCCACGCCCTCGCACTGGGCACCCAAGACCAGCACGCGCTGGGCGATGGACTTGGAGGTCGGCACCTGGACCTCGCCGGTCACGCGGGTCTCCGGGGACCAGCCCCGAGGAGCGTTCTGATGGTCGTCGGGCTCGTTCACGGGCTGTGCATCGGGTTGGTCCACGTCCGGATTGTAGCGGCGGAGGTGCGCTGCCATACTGCTCCGCTTCCCACTCCCCGGGCGACCCCCAACAGGAGCCGAGCGTTCCTCCACGCTGCCCCCCCCATGACTACGAAAACCGCCTACCTCGGGCGCCAGGACGCTCCCCCCGGCCTCGAGCAGATCGCCTCCGGCAAGGTGCGCGACATCTACACCATCGACTCCGACCTCCTGCTGTTCGTCACGACGGACCGCGTGAGCGCCTTCGACGTCGTCATGAACGACGGCATCCCGGACAAGGGGCGGGTCCTGACCTCGATCGCCAAGTACTGGTTCGAGCACACCCAGGACATCATCCAGAACCACCTCGTCGGGACCGCCGTTGAGGATGTGACGGGCCTCGATGCCGAGTGGCGCGACCGTTTGCGCGGGCGCATCATGATCGTCAAGCGCTGCAAGCCCGATCCGATCGAATGGGTCGTGCGCGGCTACATCGTCGGGTCCGGTTGGAAGGAGTATCAGAAGCAAGGGACCGTGTGTGGCATCGAGCTCCCCGCCGGTCTCGAGCAGGCCCAGAAGTTGGAGCGGCCGCTCTTGACGCCGACCACCAAGGAGGAGGAGCACGACCGCCCGTTGACGCCCTCTCAGGCTGCCGAATTCGTCGGCGCGGAACGCTACGAGCACGGCGAACGGGTCTGCATGGAGCTCTTCCAGCGCGGCACCGAAGTCATGGCGGACCTCGGGATCCTGCTCGCCGACACGAAGTTCGAATTGGGCACGTGCGACGGGGAACCGATGCTCATCGACGAGGCCCTTACCCCCGATTCGAGCCGTTTCTGGCCCAAGGACGGGTACCGCACCGGCATCTCGCCGCCGAGCTACGACAAGCAGATCCTGCGCGACTACCTGGAAACGCTGGACTGGAACAAGAACTACCCCGCACCCGAGCTGGACCCCGCGATCCTCGCGCAGGTCGGCTCCAGCTACGTCGAAATCTGCCAGCGCATCACCGGCGCCTTGCCCGAAGGAGTTTCCGCATGAACGTCGCCATCTTGATGGGATCCGATTCCGATCTTCCCCGCCTCGAGGGCTGCCTCGACATCCTGCGCGAACTGGACATCCCGTTCGAAGCGCGCGTGATGTCCGCCCACCGCACGCCCCATGACGTGGTGGCTTTCGTCGAGAGCGCGCGCGAGCGCAACGTCGGCGCCTTCATCTGTGCAGCGGGAGGCGCGGCCCACCTGGCCGGCGTCGTCGCGGCCCACACCTCGCTCCCCGTCCTGGGCATTCCCATGGACAACCCGCCGCTCGGCGGTCTCGACGCCCTGCTCTCGACCGTTCAGATGCCGGGCGGCGTTCCTGTGGCGACGTTCGGAGCGAACCGCGGTGGCCCGGTCAACGCCGCCCTGTTCGCCGCCCGCTTGCTGGCCCTGGGCGATCCCGCCCTGGCGGTTCGCGTCGAAGCGCACCGAGCCAGCCAGTCCGAGGACGTCCGCAAGAAGGACGCGCGCCTCCAAGAGAAGCTCGGTTGATGACGAAACATCCCCGCACCCTCGAGTGGATCGGTGGGCCCGACGGCCACGTTCGCATGATCGAGCAGACCTTGTTGCCGACCCGCCACGAGGACATCGACGTCCGCACCGTGCCGGACATGGTCGACGCGATCCGTCGACTCGCCGTGCGCGGCGCTCCCGCGATCGGAGTCTCCGCTGCGTTCGGCGTGGTGCTGGGGGTTCAGGAGCATGCCGCAGGCAATGCTGACCAGGCGATTCAGGCGGCCTTGACGGCTGCTGACGAACTCGCCACCTCGAGGCCGACGGCCGTCAACCTGTTCTGGGCTCTCGATCGCATGCGCGCCTTCGCCAAGGGACTCGCGGGAGCCGCCGACGGAGCCGCCGTGCTGGACGCACTGCACCTGGAGGCCAAGGCGATCTGCGACGACGACGCCGATCGCTGTCGCCGCATGGGCGAGTTCGGGGCGACGCTCATCTCCAGCGGTCAGACCATTCTGACCCACTGCAACGCAGGCGCTCTGGCGACCGCCGGCATGGGCACCGCACTGGCGCCGGTCTACACCGCCCACGATCAAGGCAAACGGGTCGCGGTCTTCGCCGATGAGACGCGTCCCTTGCTCCAAGGCGCGCGCATCACGGCGTGGGAGCTGAGCCAGGCCGGCATCGACGTGACCGTCATCACGGACGGCATGGCGGCGCGCGTCATGGGCGAGGGCAAGATCGATGCGGTGTTCGTCGGCTCGGATCGCATCACCGCGGCGGGCGACGTGTGCAACAAGATCGGCACCTACGGGGTCGCGATCGCAGCGAAGCACCACGGCATCCCGTTCTACTGCGTGGCACCGCTCTCGACGGTGGATCCCGATCTGCTCTCGGGCGACGAAATCCCGATCGAACAGCGAAACCCGAGCGAGATCGTGAATGGCCTGGGCAAGCAGATCACGCCGGATGGCGTGGCGGTCTACAACCCGGCGTTCGACGTCACGCCCGCAGCTCTGGTGACGGCCATCATCACCGAGGTCGGCATCATCGAGGCCCCCAACGAGGCCAAGATGCGTGCGGCGCTCGCACGGGGCCGTGCCGCGGAGTGACCGGGCCGTCCCAGAGCGCTGCGCTCCCTGGGCCTAACTGCCTGCGATCCAGTTCCACCAGGCCTGCGGGGCATCGCCGAAGCTCTGACCGGAGAGTCTTGCCAGGGCGGATTGGGCACAGGACCGGACCAGGGTGTCCCCGGCATCGACCTGCTCGACCAGGCCTTGCATGGCCGGTGGGTGCCCCAGGTCCCCCAGCGCACGTGCCACCGCAGCTGCGATCACGGGGTCCGCATGCAGCAGACCGGGAACCAGCGCCTCGCTGAGGACTTGGCGGTGCAGGTGCTTGCCCGCCAACGTTCGCAAGGCCGGAATCGCCAGGGCGACCTGGTCGCCGAGAGCCTGCTCCAAGACGGTCGGCAAGGTGTCCTGCAACCACGCGCGCTCGGAGTTCAGATGGTCCTGGAAGCGGTCCAGGTCGCCCGTGAAACGCATTCCGCTCAGTCCCAGCACGGCGCGTTCCAGCGCTCGTCGCGCGCGACCATCGGACTCGGTTTCCAGGACACCGACCAACTGGGTCAGCGAATCCAGGTCACCGAACCTGGCCAAGGCGTAGGCGGACTCGGTGCGTGTCTTGGCGTCGGCGGACGAAAGCCCGAGCAGGACGAACTTGCGAAGTTCGTCCATTCCACGGCTGGCCACCCGCGCGTCCAGATTGCGGGCCGCCACCAGCAAAGCACGATCGATCAAAGGATCTCGACCGAACGAAGCCTCCAAGGCTGGACAGGCGCGCTCTCCGGCGGAGGCCAGCATGGCCTCGGACACCGTCGGCATCAGGGTGGGCGCGACCTCGTCCAGCCAAGCCGAGGCCGATTCGAAAGCACTCGGGTGTCGCAGGCCCAGGGCTCGAATGGACGCCGAGAGTTGGGATTGGAACGAAGGGTGCCGTAGGTGCGGCGCCTGCGGTGCGCTGGAGATCCAAGCCAGGTACGTCCCGAGGACGCGGCCCTGCCCGTGGTCCGCCAGCTGGCCGAGCAGCCAGCGCTGTGCGGACTCGGTCGGCTCCGGATCGAGGAACGCAGCGAAAGAACCGACGACGCGGTCCAAGGGCCAGCCTTCCAAGGTCTCCAACAGGGTCCGGCGAAGTCCGGGGTCCAGGTC
>JAJDEX010000284.1 GCA_029259575.1 Planctomycetota bacterium
GTTGCGGCGGGATCGAGACCTTCGAGCAAACCTCCGATCAGTCCTCCCCCGCGCGGATCAGCAGGAGGCGCGAGGCTGCCTCGAATGTCGATGTCGCCGTTCGAGCGAATCTTCGCCCCACCCAACGTCGTGCCGTTCGCGACGATCTGCTCCTGGAAGGTGCCCAGAGTCGGATCGAACCCGTCGACGATCGTCTCCTCGTGGATCGTCAGCGATTCACTGGCGAAGAAGCCCAGGGTTCCGATCGGGTTGGTCGGCTGCGTGACGACGACCGAGAGCGAGAAGCGCCCTTGGCCGACCAGTCCGGTCGACAACAACCGGATGTCTCCGCTCGCCAGCGGTTCCGCCTCGACCCAGAAGAGGCCGTCGTCGTACTGAGCCAGTTCGTCGGGTGTACCGACCTTGCCGGTCTTTCCTTGCGAGAGCGCGAGGAACGACTCGGCCAGTCCCGCTTCGGCGACGTACAGCGCGCGCGTTCGATCGATGCCCATCAGTTGGCGGCGCATCATCGAGCTCTGGACCTGGATCAAGCCGGCGCCCATGCCAGCCACCAACATCACGACGAGGAGCGACGCGACCAGCGCGCTGCCTTCCTCGTTGTTCGTTGTTCGAAATCGATTCCGTTGCATAGATGTCCCCTTAGTTGCGGCAGGTGATATTGACTTGGCGGTGGATCGGGACCTGCTTCCCGTTCGGATCCGTCCGCTCGATCGTGAGGTGGATGTACACCTCGGTGTCCTTCTCCTCGTCCTCGACGAGGGTGAAGGCGAGCCCGTTCTCATCGTTGAGACCGTTGTCGTTGTCGTCGTTGACGTTCGCGTCGATCTCACCGTCGTGAATGCGCGGGACCCAGTTGGACCAGACCACCGAGCGCTCGTCCGCGAGCTCAGGGTTCTGGGTCCAGACGACACGGCCGGCTTCGGGGCCGACTCCGGTCCACTCGATCTTCTCCGGGTCGCTGTCGACCAGGACGCCTCCGGCGCCGAGGCCGAGGCTGATGCTGTAGCTGATCTCGTTCGAGCCCAGGGGAGCGATGTTGACCCCCTCGAGGCTGGTGGCCGAGGACGCCATCAAGGCCAGCTTGATGCGATCCAGGGTCAGGTTCAGGTCGTCTTCCAGCGATTCCGCGAAGGCCTCGGCACGCACGGCGTTCGCGCCCGTGCGTGTCACCATGACCACGTTCACCGAGATCAGGCTCATGATGACGAGCGCGATACAGATCTCGATGACCGTGAATCCGGCCGAGGAGGAGCGGATCGGTTTCACGCTCCGATCTTCCTCATCTCGGAGAACATGGTCGACATCTCGAAGACCCGACGACCGCTTCCGCCTTCCCACTCGATGAAGACCTTGACCGGCAGGATCATGTAGTCCATCGAGTGATTGTCGCGGTCGATCTGCAGGTCACCGTCGAGGTCGCGCGGCATGCCCAGTTCGGGCAGGTCCGTGTGCTCGAACATGGTCGTGCCCATGCCCGGAAGCAGGATGCGCCCGACCAGGCCGTCCGCGTCGTCGGACATGGCGTCCAACCCCACGGCGACGAACCCCGACCCGGGTGCCGTGCCCGCACCGCCAGGATCGTCCGCGGGATCGTCGTTGTAGAGCGCATGCAGGTCCCGGAACGGGTGAGCCCGCATGGCCTCGAGCGTGTTCATCGCAGCCTCGACGGCGAGCGCACGTTCTCGTTTGATCTCCGAGTGCGCGACGGCAGCCATGATGGTGGACGAGAGCATGTACGTGGATACGGTCAGGATGACCAGCGCCACCATGACTTCCACCAGCGTCATGCCGGTGCGTCTCTGGTTCGTTCGAGGTCGCCGAGTGAGGTTCATGGGAGAAGGCTTTGGATTCGTGCACATGGCACTTGTCCGAACCTCTCGTCGGCCACCCCGGCGGTCGGTCTGGAACGGAACCGCTGAATCCCGAAATTCGAGATTGGGCGGCGCGACCTTCCAGAGCGGGGTAGGGGACGCCTTCCGAATCGGAAACGTTTTCCGACCCGTCCGGAGCGTCCCCTAGGAATCGCTTTCAGGCTCCGCAGCGAGCGCGGTACGCCTGTGCGTCGTACGCGTCCACCTGGATCGCGTCCTCGCGAGCCACCTCCGCGAGGCGTACGAGCTGGGCCTCGGCCTCGTCCAGGACGCCCAGGCGCACGCCCGCGTCCCAAGCGGACTCGCCCTCCTGGCGCTCCAGGCGGCCCGCACGTCGGGCTTGACCGAGCTTCTTCTGGGCCGGAACGGCTGCTCGCACGGCCTGCAGAGCCGATTCCAGGGTTCCGAGGCCCGGCTGGTCCGCTTCCGGGAGGACCACGGACGCGGTGAGCTCGTCCCGCACCTCGGGGATCGCCACCGCCCGCACGACGCGCTCGAGCAGCTCGTCCTTGGCGGGTTGGGCGCGCACGCCGAAGGGCAGGGCGAACGCTCGCAGCAACCAGGCTGCGGGCCGGTTCGGCAGGTTGCGGAGCACGCTGTCGAGTGCGGATTCCACGTCGTGCAGGGCTCGACCGATCCCGTATTCGAACAGCGGACGTTCGGATTCGTTGCGACCCGCATCGACCCAGCGCTTCACGCACGCCGAACCGAAGTACAGGCCAGCCAGCGCATCGGCCAAGCGGCCGGTCAAGCGCTCGCGACGTTTCAGGTCGCCACCCAACGTGGCCATCGCGCCTTCCGCGACCAGTGCGAACGCCGCGGAGGCGCGCGTCAGTCGTTGCAGGGAGCGCCCCGCCAAACCGTCCAACGGCGTCTGGATGAGGAACGCCCCCGTCAAGTTGTTCACGACCGAACGGGCACCGGTCGAGACGATGTGGCCGACGTGTCCCGAGAAGCAACGATCGAACGTCTCCAGGTCTCCGGCGCGCGCGGCCTCCATCTCCTCGAACGCGAAGGGATGACAGCGCAGCGCGCCCTGGCCGAACACGATCAACGTGCGCGTCAGGATGTTCGCACCCTCGACCGTGATGCCGATCGGCAACGCTTGATAGAAGCCGGCCAGCACGTTGCGCGGTCCACGGCAGATGCCCGCGCCGGCCATGACGTCCATGCCGTCGTTGACCACGTCGCGCATCGCGTCGGTGGTCCACGCCTTCATGATCGCGGACACGACGGACGGGCTCTCGCCCGACGCGACGGCGCCCGCCGTGAGTCGGCGCGCCGCATCGATCCACCACGTGTCGCCGTGGATGCGAGCGAGCGCTTCCTCGACGCCTTCGAAGCGCGCGATCGACATGCCGAACTGTTGGCGCAGCTCGCCGTATGCGCTGACGGCGCGGGACGTCGTTTGGGTGCCACCGGCGGCCAGGCCCGGAAGGGACAGCGCGCGACCTGCGGACAAGCAGTCCATCAACATGCGCCAACCGCTGCCGATTCCCGATTCGCCACCGATCACGTGGTCGAGGGGCACGAAGACGTCCTGGCCCGTCGTCGGTCCGTTGATGAACTTGACGCCCAGCGGGTCGTGGCGGCGACCGACCTCGACGCCGTCCAGGTCCGTCGGGACCAGCACGCACGTGATCCCGCGATGACGCTCTTCGCTGAGCAATGCGTCCGGGTCCTCGACCTGAACCGCGAGGCCCAGGATCGTCGCGACCGGCGCCAACGTGATGTAGCGCTTGTTCCAGGTCAGGCGCAGGCCCAGGACGCGCTCGCCCTTCCAGTCGCCCATCTCCAGCACGCCGCGACTGGTCAGACCGCCCGCGTCCGATCCGGCGTTCGGTTCCGTCAAGGCGAATGCGGGGACTTCGGTGCCGTCCGCGAGTCGCGGCAACCACGTGGTGCGTTGTTCGGGCGTGCCGTAGTGCAGCAGCAACTCGGCCGGACCCAGCGAGCTGGGCAGCATCACCGTGACGGCCAACGTCACGTTGTGGCTGGAGCAGCGCGTGATGATCTCGCTGATCGCGCGCGCTTTGAACCCGAGGCCGCCGTACGCCTCGGGGATGATCAACCCGAGGAACTTGTTCGACTTCAGGTAGGCCCAGACCTCCGGCGGCAGATCGCCCAGTTCGTCGACGCGCGTCGGATCCGTCATGTGGCAGACGGTGGTGACCTCGTTCTCCAGGAACGCTGCCTCGGCGGCCGTCAACGCGGGGGCTTGGAAGTCGAGCAGTTGCTTCCAGTCGGGCGCACCGCGGAACAGCTCGGCCTCGAACCACACCGTTCCGGCTTCGAGGGCGACGCGCTCGGTCTCGCTTATGTTCGGGAACATCGGCGTGAGCAGTCGCATCGCCGGTCCCGTCACCAGACTGCGGCGCAGGTCCGGGACTCCTGTGAGCGTGGCGCCGACGAGCGTCAGTCCGACCAGAGGCCAGACGACGAACCCGTTCATCCCGGCGAAGGCCATCCAGATCAGGAAGACGAGGGGGCCGACGACGAGGCCGAGCCAGGCTCGACCGAAGGAGCAGAGCGCGAGCGTGGCGAGGACGGAGACGAGAGCGGCGAGCAGCATGGAATGGGGGGCGGGAGCCTCGTCAACCTATCGACCCACGGGGGTGGTTCGGGGACCCGCTGTGGTGCGAATTTCGGCGCCAACCAAGCTGCATTCAGATCTGGTAGTGGTCGTGGACCCAGCGCGGCCGGGAGTAGTCCCAGTTGAGCTCGCTCATCCCTGCCATCAGGGCGGGATAAGCGGCTTCGATGACGTCGCGCAGCTCGCGATCGGCTCCGACGCGTGCGGCGTGGTCCTCGAGCACCGATCGTTCGCGGTCGTCGATCTTCCCCGCGATCAACCGGCGCCAGGCATCGCCCGCGGTGCAGTCGATCTCCTGGGTGCGCGTGTGGCAGGCCAGGTGCAGGACATCCAGATAGGGCACGTGCTTGGCCGACGCGGCGCCCCAGTCGAGGAACCCCGTCACCGACCCGTCCTTGGCCGTCTGGATGTGCTTCGCGCGCAGGTCGGCGTGATGCAGCATCAACGGGAACGTCATCCCTATGATCCGTTCGAACGTCTCGGCCTCCATGCGCGCAATGACCTTCTCGGTCGCGGAGCGCGCGCACGTGTCGCGCACGATCTGGAAGCGCGGCCGCAGGATCTCTTCGAAGTCGTCCTCGTTGAACGGCTGCGGCGCACGGACCTGCAGGCCGGCGAAGTGCCGCGAGGCGTCGAACAGCATGCGCTCGATCTCGGCCGAAGAACCGGTGTGGTTCGGCGCGCTCCAACCGGGCAGCCGGCGTTCGGCGGCCAGGTGGATGCCTTCGAGCTCGCCCAGGAACAGCGGCTCCGGCACCGGAACCGTCGGGAACTGCGCGCGGACCTGCGTCAGGAACTCGTGGTGGATCTCGACCAACCGCCGCTTGGCGGGGGACAGCGGGATGTGCAGCGCCCAACGTCCGGGCCCCGGTTCACCGACTTCGTCCTCGGGGAACGCACCCTCGGGAGCCGTCAGGACGAGCGCGTCGTTCGAGCGCGTCGCGACCAGGTGATCGATCCCCGGATTCGGTTCCCCCAACCGTTCGCTCAACGCTGCGACCGCGCGTTCGATGCGACTGGCTCCGTTCGCGCCCCAATGCAGCGCATAGGACGGCGTCAACCACGGGAACAGGCCCGCCTTGTGACCGAGCATCTTCAACCGGTTCTGACGCTCGCGGCGACCGATGGTCAAGCGCGGCCGCGGCGCGTCGAGCGCGACGACGTGGCTGAACTCGCGCGAGTCGGGGTAGAGCGAATAGGCCGCAGCCGTCTCGCCACCTCGCCGACGGTAGCCGAGCAACGTGTGCTCCCCGCTGGGCGGTCTCAGCACCAGGCTCAACCAGCGCACAGGATGCACGCGCTCGAACTGACCGCGTACGCCGGCGGAGCGTTTGTACGCGAGTCGGTTGTCCGCGACGAGGACGCGCTCGCCGCGCGCGACGCGCCGCAGTTCGCTCGACGGGAAGCCGAAGTCGTTCAACCCGAAGCGTTGGCCCGTCTCGTGGACGACCAGATCGAAGGCTGCGTCCTGAAACGGCAAGCGCGCGTCGCGCCCGCCGACGACCTCGAACGCGCGCCCCGGTGCCAATGACGCGGCGCGGTTGCGCGCCAGCACGCAGGCGCCGCGCTCGGGATCCAGACACGTCACGCGGAACCCCAGGTCCGACAGCGCGATCGCGGTGCCGGACAAAGCGTCGCCGATCAGCAAGGCTTCGCCCGTCGCGCCCGTCAACAGGAGTCCCCACGCACCGCGACTCTCCTTGATGCGCAACATCAAGGTGCCCGCCTTTTCGTGCGGAACGT
>JAJDEX010000285.1 GCA_029259575.1 Planctomycetota bacterium
CGAGGCGGGCACCGTTCGCGTCGCACACCGCGAACGTCTGGGGGCCGACGAACGAGGCCGAGCCGTACGCACCGTCCTTGCGCAGCGCGAAGAACACGACCTGGAAGTTGGGCCGCTGACCGCCGTGGCCATCGTCCTCGAGCAGGTGCGGGCGCTTCGTGCGACGTGCCATCTGGCGCAGCACCGCCAAGCACGCCTCGGTCGGCTCGAGGCCGCGCTCCATCTCGCGCACGATGCTGAACGAGCCGCAGCTCTGGATGACGGACTCGCCGCGCCCGGTGGCGCCTGCGCTGCCGACCTCGTTGTCGACGTACATGCCCGCACCGATGATGCCGGAGTCGCTGACGCGTCCGGGGATCTTCCACGACATGCCCGAGGTCGTCGTCACCGCGGACACGTTGCCCGCCGCGTTCGTCGCTGAGCAATGCAGCGTCCCGGTCGTGTAGGGCACGGGCTTCTCCCCTTCGGTCGTGATCTGCTGATCGTGATCGAGCCACGCATCGTTCGAATTCAAACCCGCCTTCCAACGGATCCAGGCCTGGCGCGAGCGCTCGGTCATCAGGTCCTGGGTCGGGAAGCCCAGGTCCGCGGCGAACCGGTTCGCGCCCTCGCCCACGATCATCGCGTGGTCCGTGCGCTTCAACACGGCGAGCGCGACCTGCGACGGATGCAGGATGTTCTCGAGCGCAGCGACGGCACCGGCGCGATGCGTCGGGCCGTGCATGACCGAGGCGTCGACCTGGATGACACCGTCCGCGTTGGGCAACCCGCCGTAGCCGACCGACAGGTCGTTCGGGTCCTTCTCGACGACACCGACGCCTTCGACCGCTGCGTCGACGGGATCGACGCCAGCCAACATGCGCGCGTAGGCGAGGCGCACCGTCTCGAGGCCGTTGCCCGAGGCGATGGCCACCGGACCGCCAACAGGTCGGCCGGTCGAGCCTGACGAGCCTGTCGCGGCGCAAGCGATGCCGAGGGAGGCGGCGCCCACAGCGCCCGCGGAGAGGAGTTGACGACGATCGAGGGGACGGGACATGGAGAAGTTCGGGGGTACGTCGGTCGGAACGGATTCAGCGCGTGAGGATACGGCCGACGGCCGTGCGCCAAGCAGCCAGTCGCTCGGTCCGCTCCTCCGCAGCCGAGGTCGGTTCGAAGCGGGTCGTGCCTGCGTGGAGTCCGGCGGCACTGCCGAGGTCCGAGCGCAGCCCGATCCCGACCGCCGCCATGGCGGCCGCGCCTCGCGCGGTGCTCTCCACTTCGCTCGGTCGCACGACCGTCAGTCCGGCGAAGTCGGCCTGCATCTGCATCAAGAGGTCGTTGCGCGCCGCGCCTCCGTCGACCTGCAGCGTGTCGATCGCCAGCCCTGTGCCTTCGCGCAGCAGCGTCACGAGTTCGGTGCACTGCAGCGCGATCGCCTCGAGCGCGGCGCGTGCGATGTGCGCGCGGGTCGTTCCGCGGGTCAGACCGAGCAGCGCGGCGCGCGCGTCCGGATCCCAGTAGGGCGCGCCGAGCCCGACGAAGGCCGGCACCAGGGTCACGCCTCCACTGTCCGGCACCGTGCGGGCCAGAGCTTCGGAGTCCTCGGCGGCTTCCAGGATGCCCAACTGGTCGCGCAGCCACTGGATGACGACGCCGCCCGCGAACACCGATCCCTCGACCGCATAGCACGGTGCGCCGCTGGCGTCGGCTGCGAGCGTGGTCAACAGCCCCGGTACGTCGCGCCGCTCGGAACCGGTGTTCAACAAGAGGAAGCACCCGGTGCCGTACGTGTTCTTGAACGTGCCGGGCGTCCAGCAGCCTTGACCGAAGAGCGCGGCCTGTTGGTCCCCCACCACGCCGCGGATCGGCGCGCTGCGACCGCCGGGCAGGCGCGCCATGCCGTAGTCGTCGGAGGACCCACGCACCTCCGGCAGCGTGGAGAGCGGGACGCCCAACAGATCGGCCATGTCCTTCGACCAACTGCGCGACTCCAGATCGAACAACAGGGTGCGCGACGCGTTGGTGAAGTCGGTCGCGACCGTGGCCCCGCCGGTCAGGTGACGCACGATCAGCGCATCCACCGTCAGGAAGCGAACGTGTCCGCGATCGGCCGCAGCGCGCACGTCACTCCGCTCGCGCAGGAGCCACTCGATCTTGGTCCCCGAGAAATACGGGTCGAGCGTGAGCCCCGTGATGCGCCGCACCTCGGCTTCGTGCCCGTCGGTCTTCAGTTCCGCGCAACGGGGCGCCGTGCGGCGGTCCTGCCAGACGAGGCCTGGTCCCAGGACCTCGTCCCGCACCACATCGACGGCGAACACCGTCTCCCGTTGGTTGGTGATTCCGACGGCCGCGATCGGACCGACGTGGCCTTTCAGGGCCTCGCTCAACGTCGCGTCGACCGCGGCGAGGATGTCCTCGGCCCGGTGCTCGACGTGGCCCGGCCTCGGAAAGCCCTGGGGAAACTCACGGTAGGCGCGCGCTTCGACCCGCAGGTCGGCGTCCAACCGAAGACAGGTCACGCCGGTCGTTCCGGCGTCGATCGCGAGCAAGGTGGCTTCCACGGAATCCATGCTGCGGAGGAGGGTGACGCAGTTCCAGGTTCCTGCGGCGAACTCTTGAGAAGGTCCGTGTGCGCCACGGCGATCACCGAACTACGCGAGCGGGGCGCAGCTTGGCTGCGCCCCGCTCGGACCTGCGACTCCCGGCGACGAGCGCCGAGGAACTCACGTTTGGAGATCAGTCCTGGATCTGGTGGATCTGAAGCAGTCCGTTGGTCATGGAGACCCGGTGGCGGACACGCTTGACCGGGTTGCTGTAGATCACCGTGTGAATGACGGGCGACTCGTTCAGCAAGGTGCCGCTCATGAGCCAGGCCTTGACGGGAAGGGGCGTGTCCTCCGCCGGGGCCAACGGGGTGACCGGAGTCATCATCCCACCCGACATGACCGCCGTGACCGACATGGCCACATCGGAGTTGACCAAACCGATCTCGATGTCGGACATCAAGACGACCTCGGGGTTGAACACCGCGAGGACCTCATCACCGCGCAGTTCGTACCGAACGCGTCCATTCGTGCTGGGAACGACCTGGATCGTGCCGTAGCCGTTCGCACTGAGAAGGACGTCCTGCATCGTGCCCCGGGGCCCTTCGATGTAGATGGATCGGGTGTCGTTCAGTCCACCCGCATCAGCGATCGGCGCAGCCATCGACGGCATGGTGCCGACGCTGTTGCCCGAAGCCTGAACGCCGATGACGGCGACCAGGACCAGGCCCAGGGTCATCAGACCGGAGCGAACAACGCTGCCGAAGAAGGTGCCCTTCTTGGTGGTCGTTCGCCCGTTCGCGGGGATTCGTTCGTGAGATAGGTTCATGATTGGGTTCTCTCGGCCTCTCAGCCGTTCCCTCCCTCAGAGGGTGCACCGTCCGTAGCACCACCACTGGTTTGGTTCTGGGCCGCCTGCGGGGAGGCGAACATCTCGGGGCAGCGTCGATGAAGGGCCGTCGCGAAGCGGTCGTCACCTTCACACACTTGGCGGAGCAGCGGGGCCTGCGCGGCCATGTGCGCCACCTCGGGTGATTTGTCGGGCTGGGAGTCGATCAGTTGACGGAAGTAGTCGAGCGCGCGCTCCCGGTCACCACGTCCCAAGTAAGACATAGCGATGTTGAATCGGACGACCCAGAAGCGGTCGTCCTGGGCCAGCAGCCCGCTGATCGGGACCCAGCGATAGAAGGTGAGGGCGCGGCCCCAGTCCTCTTCGTCCTGGTAGAGCCGGCCGAGCTGGATGGCGGCGTGGCCCCGGTTCTCGGCGCTGATCGCGGTGTCGAACAGGTCCTGGTAGATCTGCACGGCCTTGAGGCGCTTGCCCTGCTGAGCGTGCAGGTAGGCCAGGTAGAAGCGGGACTCCTCGTGGGAGGGATCCGTCTCCATCGCCTGGAGCAGCAACTTGCGAGCCTTCTCGAGCGGGTCCTCGATGCGCTCGAGGCGGCCGTTGAGCATCTTGCGAGCCATTTCCCAGTCGACGCGTTCGCCGCGGGCCTTGTCTCCGATCAAGATCGCATCGACGAAGCCGCGACCTTGAACACGGGTGTTCTCGACGGGAACGACGTCTTCGAAGGCGCGCTCGACCAGGGTGTCGGGCTGCAGCGCGGCGAGCAGGTAGGCCTTGCCGAGCTTGTAGAAGATCGAAGCCAGGCGGTGGGTCAGATCGATCTCTTCGGGGGCGGCCTCTGCACCGGTCATCATCGCGAGGCGAGCGAAGAGACGATCGGGGTCCGCGACGTCGCGGTGGGTTTCGGCACAACGCTGGATGTCCTCGAAGAAGGCCCGCGACTCGGGATCCTCTTCCAGGCGCAGCATGACGCGCGTCGCGGTGGCCTCGTCCAGCTCGCCATCGGCGAGGCAGGACAGGTCCTGCTGCAGCGCCGACTGAGCTTGGCTCAAGCCGTCGTTCCAATGATCGAAGTCATTGGCATGAAAGTCGTTGGAGTGAAGATCACTCATCGCCCGAACTCCGTGTATCCGTGGGCGCCTCACCCACGGAATCGTTGAGACCGTCACGCCGAATTGCGTGGTCGCCGGTCGGATTCGTGTCGCCCCTGCGAGCCTCGCGTACGGACGCACGGCTGTGCGGATCCGAGCTGGTGCCCTTGGGGTCGCGCGCTGGACGACAGTCGTGGGGCAAGCCCTCGAACGTGCGGCGCATCGCGCGGTGGATCTTCCGACGTGCGCGGAAGATGACCATCTTGAGGTTCTCGAGCTTGATGCCCAGGTCGTCGGCGGCGACGCGGTAGCTGACCTCGTCGACCTCGACCAGGTGCAACGCACGGCATTCACGCTCGGAGAGCATCGAATAGAACTCGAGATAGAGCAGCAGGTAGGTCGTGTAGACCTCCTGGCAGCGTGCACGGTCCTCGCCGTCGATCACCCCACCGAGGGGTCCGACATGGCTGGTTTCCGGCTGATCGGAGAGGTCCTCGAACGGCACCTCCTGGCGCCCACCCTTGCCTTGGCTGCGCAAGTGCTTGAGCACCGTGTTGCGCACGATCATCGCCGACCACACGCGGAAGGCGTCCTCGCGCGTCGCATCGAAACGGTGCGGGTAGCGGTAGACGTTGAAGAAGACTTCCTGGAGGACGTCGAGCGGATCGGCCTTGCTGCTGTAGCGGCGCAGACGTGAGGCGACCTGGGCCAACAGGTGATTCGCGTTCAGTTCGTAGAGCAACCCAAAGCAATCCCGACTCATGCTGAGTCGGAAGCTCTCCATCAGGCGCGTCGAGACCGAATCACGGATCGAATCCGATTCCCTGGCCGGGTCCGCGATCAGCGCGAGCATCCGCTTGCGCTCGACCGACTTCACATCCTTACCCAGAACGGCGATTCGTTCTGTCAATCGTTCTCGGGCGTCGGGGCCCGCGAGCAATCGGCTGGTGAGGGGGTCGGTTACCTGCATGGGGATGGGACCGGGGAGGTGGTCCCACCGTACATGGTGAGCACGGTTCCTGGGGAATTGTCCTCATGGCTTGTCGGTAGCCTGGGGACGGGGGGGCAGGCGTCGAGGTCGTGGTAAGACCTCACGCTCAACCTCCCACTAGAGAACGTGGTGCTTACGGTTTCGTCAGCTGTGTGGAAGAGTTGCGAATCGCGGCGCATCGGGGTCGGGGATTGCCCCAAGTCCTTGCCCTGAAACCGCTTAGCCGGACGAATAAACCTGGGTCCGCAGGGCCCAACCCGCGCCTGGGACCCCAGGATCGTGGTCATGAGTGCCGCTGAGGACGTCCTGGAACTGGCCTTCGAGGCAGGCTTCGACCTGGCGGGGCTCGCCCCGTTCGCCCCGGCCCCCGGTGCAGAACGTTACGGCGCGTGGCTCGACGCGGGGCACCAGGGCACGATGGCCTGGATGGAACGGGCCCGCGGCGCGGTCGAATCCCCCATCACATGGGCTCCGGAAGGACGCACGTTGCTGGTGGTCGGCGTCGGTCATTCCCGTCCGGCTGGCACGACCCAGGACGGCGGACGCGTCGCTCGGTACGCCATGGGTGCCGACTATCACAACTGGGTCGGACGGCGCCTGCGCAAGCTGGCCAAGCGACTCGCGGAGGCCGGACTGGTGAAGGGTGCCCGCAGCGCGGTGGACGCCGTGCCCCTGTTCGAACGGGCCCACGCCAGCGCCGCGGGTATCGGATTCGAGTCGAAGGCCGCGAACCTGCTGCATCCCAAGTTCGGTCCCTGGTTCTTCCTCGGCGAGCTGGTGCTCGACGTCGAACTGGATCCGACGGTCGAGGCCAAGAGCGCCCCACCCTTGTACGGGGACTGCGGCACGTGCACGGCCTGTCTCGACGCGTGCCCCACCGACGCGTTCGACGGTCCCGGCGTCCTCGACGCGCGCCGCTGCCTGAGCTACGTGACGATCGAGCACAAGGGCCTGAGCGACCCGGACCTGCGTGAGAAGCAAGGGGACTGGGCCTTCGGGTGCGACATCTGCTCCGAGGTCTGCCC
>JAJDEX010000286.1 GCA_029259575.1 Planctomycetota bacterium
ATCGACGACCCGAAGACGATGACCGTCGAGCAAGCGGAGACGCAGGTCGAACAACTGCAGGGCGGCTACCTCGAACACGTCTTCAGTTCGTGCGACGCAACGCTGGCGAAGGCACCCTTCGCCAACGACCTCCTCGCAACATGGGTCCTGTCCAAGGACAAGGTCCGCCACCGCTGCGGCCACGGCCTCCTCTACGAAGCCAGCAAGTCCAAGAAGAAGACCGCCCCCACCGAGGCCACCTTCCTCAAGCACATCACCCGCATCGGCCAGACCTACAAGGGCAAGAACCAGAGCACCCTCCTCGCCATGGGCAACGCCCTGATGGGCATGGGCTGCCGCACCAAGACCCTCAACGCCGCCGCCCTAAGAGTCGCCCAACAGATCGGCCCGATCCACTTCGACCCCACCGGCAAGTGCGCCCCCTTCGACGTCGAGAAGCATCTGACGAAAGACCTGATCCAGAAGCGCTTAGGAACCTGAACCCACCGCCCACTGCGTACGCAACCAAGCGTCGGCACGAACACGGTGCCGGACAAGCGGTACCGCTTGTCCGTACGCATGACGCACATGAGCTTCGGCACCGGGTGACAGCTCCATGAGACCACCCTCAATGGGACGCCCCCCCCAAGGTCCCAGGCCCCCGCCCGCAACGCCTCTCCCCCTTCCTCCCCCTCTCTCCCCCCTGCGCAAACCCCATCGATCCGCCGCCCCGTATCGTGGGTCCTGCACCCCCCGTACCCCTGGACTCCACCGCCCTCCTGCCCGCAAGGGCTGGAGTATCACGGTCGGGGACCTGTCCCCGCTACGAATCAACAGAAGAGGCCCAGCCCCTCTTAGGGGCCAGGCCTCTTCTGTTGATTGGTAGCGGGGACAGGATTCGAACCTGCGACCTCCGGGTTATGAGCCCGACGAGCTACCAGACTGCTCCACCCCGCGACACTGGTGGGCGGGATTGTAGAGCCGTTGGCTACCGGGTCAACCTTGGTGCCCGACTTATCCGAACTCGGCGAGGGGATTCCTGGCCGATCCTGTGCCCCAACGTGCCCCATCCAGGCACGTCGGCCCGATAACGGCGGGCAAGTGCGCCGAACGAACTACCATCGAGGGATGCCGCCCCCGGACCAGGACACCCCTCTGGACGAGTTGGAGCTCCGCTTGGTCGATGTCCTGGATGCGATCGACGGTGGAGCGACGGCGGAGGAGGCCCTGGCCAAGCATCCGGACCACATCGAGATCCTGCGCCGTCGATTGGATCACCTGGGGCACCTGAAGCTCGATGGAGCGCTGACCCAAGTCGCGCCGACGGAGATCGGACCTTGGCGCCTCGTTTCCCTGCTGGGGCGCGGTGGCATGGGTGAGGTCTGGTTGGCCGAGCCCGTCGAGGGTGGCGACCAGGTGGCGCTCAAGATCGTCCGCGTCGATGCGCTGAACGAGACGTTCGCCAAGCGCTTCCACCGCGAGGCGGCCGCGCTCGCCAAGGTCACGCATCCCAGCATCGTCCGCCTTCTGGATGCGGGCGAGGCGTCGGGCTACCGCTACATCGCGATGGAACGGCTTCAGGGCCAGAGCCTTCAGGCGATCTTGGCCGGAGACTCCGAACCGTCCGCGCAAGAGGTCGTGCGTTGGGGGCACGACATCGCGGATGCGTTGGCCGCTGCTCACGCGGAAGGGGTCGTGCATCGCGATGTGAAGCCATCGAACATCCAGGTCACGCCCACGGGACGAGCGGTCTTGATGGACTTCGGTCTGACCCGCGGTGTGACCCGATCGTCGCTCTCGCTCACGGGGCGGTTCGTCGGCTCCCCCCACTACGCCGCGCCCGAGCAGATTCGCGGCGAGCCCGAGTCGATCGGTCCACAGGCCGACGTCTACGCCCTGGGCGCCACGATGTACGAGTCGCTGGCCGGGCGGCCGCCCTTCGAAGGGGCGTCGACCGAGCAGCTGTTCCATCGCATCCTGAGCCACGACCCGACGCCACTGCGGAAGCACAACCCGGCCCTGCCCGAGCCGCTCGAGATCGTCCTGCACATCGCACTCGAGAAGCGGCTCCAGGATCGCTACCCGTCCGCACGCGCGCTCGCAGAGGATCTGGAGTCCGTCATCAAGCTGCGCCCGGTGTCGGCGCGACGCCCTGGACTCCTGCGTCGTCTTCGCGGATGGCGACGCCGACGACCCTCGTTGGCCGCCGGGATCGTCGTGGCCGGCATGGCCTTGGTGATCGCGCTCACCGGAGTCGTGCTCGATCGCCGCAACGACCGGCTCGAGCGTAAGGAGCAAGCACGTCTCGTCCTCGACGATGCGCAGAGTGAGTTCCAGCGGTACATCGAGCTCGAGGATCAACTGCCCACACGCACGGCCTCGTTCGAGGGGCTGCTCAAGGAGGTCGAGAGGTCCCCCCACAACCCGGCAACCGTCCGCGAACTCGACGCCGAACAACGGGTGATCGAAGCCTCGCAGACCTCGCGCGAGCGCACGTTCACGAGTGTGATGGAACGCCTGCGACTCGCCGAGGACCTGGACCCCGAACTGGCGACTACGGTCGACCTGATGCGCGCCCAGGTCTACCTGGAGCTCTGGGAGAATGCGCGGCTCAACGGCGACCCCGTCATGACCTCGTTCTTCGCGGATCGCGTTCGAGAGACGGATCCTGGAGGCACCTACGCTGCCCTGGTGGACCCGACCCGGAGCATCCACATCCAGACGATCCCCGCGGGCGCACGGATCGACGCCTTCCAGTATCTGCGTCTCGACGACGTGGTGGACGGAGGCGAACCGCGGCGCGTGCCGGTGCCCCTGCGAGGACAGCCGGACGGCGCTCGCATCGGCATGCACGGGCTGAAGGTGTTCCACGCGAAGCCACCGCTGCAGATCGGCGACGTGATCCTCTCGGTCCTGGGGCATCCGGTCGAAGGCTCGATCTTCGCGCGCTGGAGCGATGGAGAGCTGGTTCGACTGCTCGCCATCGGGCCGCACCTCACGCGCAACATCGGTGAGGCCGAGGACGCCATTCTGATCTCCGAGCCAGGCACGCTCGGCTATCGCGTGCTCGTGGATGGTGTCGAGCAAGTGGTGGAGCGTGACGAACTGCCGGTTCTCGTGTCGGCCCGCGAGGTCGCGGAGCGAGGTGACGTGCCCGCCACCGTGTGGCATGCGGGCGAGGTCCAGGACGTGGACCTGCTGCCTGGGATGACCTTGCGCCCCACCGCGGCGCCACTGTTCCCCGGGAAGCGTTCGTTCGTCGGCACGACTCCGCTGGCGGATCAGGACCTGGAGGCCGGGGACGTGTTGCTCCTGATCCGTCTCGAAGGTTACGTGCCCATGCGGATCCAGCTGCCGCGAGACCAGAACCGACTGCATGTCGACCTGGTCGAGGTCGGCACCTATCCGAGCCCCTTCATTCCTGTGCGCACCTTGTTCTCGGACGAAGTCGTCATGGACCGGGAAGTCACGGTGGCTGAATACCGCGAGTTCGTCGAGTCCGACCCGAGCGTCGAGATGCCATTGGATTGGGTCCTCGAGCCATCGGGCGAGGTCCGTATCCCCGAAGCGGAGTACGAGGACTATCCGATGCACTCGGTGTCCTACGACGACGCCAAGGCTTATGCCGCCTGGCGAACACGACGAGCGCGGGAGGCCGGGCACGCCTACTCCTTCGGGTTGCCGGAGTGGCGCAAGTGGAAAGTCATTCTGGCGTCGGACACGTCGGGCAACGCATTCCCCTGGGGACCTCACTACCGCCCCTACTACGCCAAGAGCTGCTTCGCCCGACGGCGCCCGCGACTGGAGCCGGGGTTGCGCTTCCCGATCGATGAAACGCGACTCGGTCTCCACGACACCGCCGGCAGCGTCTCGGAGCATTGCGAGGGCTGGTTCTGGGAAGAACGCAACCAACGCCCGATCCATAGTGCCGGCTGGGTCCACGGCGAATCGAATCGCTTCCAGTCCGAGTACCTGTGGGGATTGGCCGCGGACCGCCGATTCGAGTTCGTGGGTTTTCGCCTCGTACTCATCCAGGACTGAGCGAGTCCTGACCGGCGACCCGCAGGCGAAGGGCCGAATTCCATCGCGCAGACCTGAGGTACGAGGTCTGCCCACCGAGCCCGTGGAGACCCAACTCGGTGAGCAGGGACGACGCAGTCCGGCTGTCTCCCTCGCGCTGTCGATCCTGGAGGATCAGTAAGCGCCAGGCAGGAACAGCAACGAGTCCGCGCCGTACAGGCTGAGCCCCAGCACGTGATCCCCCATGTAGGGAGCGAACATCACATGCGCGGGGTTGAGCGGGAGGCCTGCGCCACGCGGGTTCAGGACATCGAGGACCTCCGTGTCCAACGACAGGACCTCGTTCGAAACCAGGTCGACCTTGATGATGCTGAGGGTGTCATCGAAGTACCCCGTGCAGGCCACGTTGTTGCGGTACACGTCCACCCCGACCGGACCGGATCCAACCGACACGGTATCGATGAAGGTCGGGGGTGTCCCGTCACCGCTCCAGTGGAACAGGGTGACCGTGCTGTCGGCGAAATCGGTGACGGCGCCCAGTCCGGATCCCGAGTCCCATTTCATGCGACGCGGATCGGAACCCAGGACCGGCCCCGGGTTCTCCTGTTGAACGGCTCCGCCTGCGACCGTCATGTGAGTCAGTCGCGTCGGGCTGAACTCGACGCCCACGAAGGCGGTGGCGTCGTCGTTCGCGACCGCGGTGCGGTAGAAGTTGGAGGTCGTGTAACTCGTCGTGCTCAGCCCACCGCTGTCCGGGATCGTGTTCACGGTGAGCTGATTGACGAACGCGTCGGCGCTGATGACTCCACCGTCGAACGGGGTCGTGTCCCGATAGATCGGCATCAGATCTTCACCGGGCTGCGACGTGCAACCCCAGATATCGTTGCGAATGATGAAGCTGTCCTGGGCTCCGGTCGCCAGAAAGGCGGACTCGCCGTTGAATGAGTTCTGGAACGACGAAACGTCTGTGATCGCGCCTGTGGAGGTGAACGAGTTCTCCAGCTGGAACTCGTTCTCCCCGACCAAACCGAGGCGCACACCTCCTTCATTCGTTCCCAACCAGAGCCCAGCGACGCATCCGTCTTCAGCCAGGTTCATCTCCTCACAACCGGTGTGGCCGAAGGCCGCCTGGATGTCGACCAGCGTGAGCTCGGTGATCTGTGCTGGAGCATCCACGCATGCCACGTCGAAGTTGTACGTGAGAGTGTTCTGATGTGCACCGCTCGGGAGCGACACGTCGTAGATCATCTGAACGGTTCCGGAGTGGACCGGGGAATCCTCACACTGGATGTCGAAGCTCACGAAGGACTCACCACTGTCCGCTTCGAAGGCCACGTCGTCGTAGCTCAGCCCTTCTTCGCTGAAGATCCATTGACTCAGTGAGGTGCCCGCGATCAGCGTGACGAAGTTCAATGTCACCGGACCGCTCTGACGGGGAGCCAACTCCGTAGGGTGCG
>JAJDEX010000287.1 GCA_029259575.1 Planctomycetota bacterium
CCGGTCAGCGCCGCGGCGTTCGTCGACGACGTCGAAGAGGACCCGGTGCTGATCTTCGACGGCTTGACCAAGAACCACCGCTATCCCGGTTGGCGCATCGGTTGGGTCGTCGGACCGTCGCATCTGGTCGAGGCCACGGCGCGCACGGCCAGTTCGCTCGACGGAGGTCCTTCTCGGCCCAGCCAGCGCTTCGCCATGGCGGCCCTCGAGCCCGACCGCGCCGATGACGAGACGACCAACCTGCGCGTGCGTTTCTGCGAGAAGCGCAACTTGATGATCGAGCGCCTGACCGAGATGGGCGTGCGTTTCCCCGGCGTCTCCGACAGCACGTTCTACTGCTGGGGCGACCTCTCGGGCTTGCCCGCGGGCATGAACGACGGGATGTCGTTCTTCCGGAAGGCGCTCGAGCGCAAGGTCATCACCGTGCCCGGCGAGTTCTTCGACGTCGACCCGGGCCACCGCCGTCCCGGACCTTCGCCGTACCGGAACTTCATGCGCTTCTCGTTCGGTCCGCCGATCCAGGACGTGCGCCGCGGTCTGGGCCTCCTGGCCGAGATGGTCGGAACGCCGGCCAAGGTCTGAGCGCGTTGGCGCTCAGCTGAGCGGCAGGTCGAGCCACACCGACGCGCCGCCCTCTTCCCGGTTCTCGGCGCCGATGCGGCCCCCGTGCGCTTCGGCCACGAGGCGCGCGACGACCAACCCGAGGCCGGCCGAGTCGGAGCGTGAGAGCTTGCCCGCCAGGCGTTCGAGGTCGATCGAGCCATCGGGCTCCTGCGGCAGGCCCGCGCCATCGTCGCGGATCTCGAAGCGGATCGATTCGTCGTGCTCGCGCACGCGCAGGACCACGGTGCGCACCGAGTGCTGCAACGCGTTGCGCAGCAGGTTCTCGAGACCGCGCATCAGGCGGTTGCCGTCGGCGTCGAGTTGGGGGAGACCTTTGGCGACGTCGGGCACGAGTTCGCGCTCGAGGCTCTCGGCCATCGGGCGCATCACCGCCAGGACCTGGCGCGCGAGCTCCCCGGGCGGGACCGGCTCCAGGACCAGCGCTTTCTCGGTGTCGAGGCGGGCGATGTCCAGCAGGTCGTCGGCCAGGTTGCCGACGCGCTCGGCATCGAGGTGCGCGGTCGTCAGTCGGTTGCGCAGGTCGCGCCGAATGTCCTCGAGATCGGTCCCGGCTTCCAGGTTCTCGCGCGCGCGATCGAGGCACGCGACGAGCGCGGTCAAAGGCGTGCGCAGGTCGTGGCTGACCTGGGCGACCCATTGGCGTCGCGCCGCGTCCCGGTCGGACGCCTCCTGGACGAGCGCGATCGTCTTGTCGCGCATCGAATTCATCGAACGCGCGAGCACGGCGATCTCGTCGCGGCCTTGCGCGAGGAACGGTCCCGGCAGTTCGCCTTCGGCGGCTGCGGACTCGACCATCTCGACCAGGCGTCGGAGGCGTTTGGTGACGAGGGACGACAGGATCAGGCTCGCGATCGTCGCGGCGACGACGAACAGCGCCATCTCGAAGATCGTGCCGACCTGCACTTCGAACTCGTCGGCCTCTTGTGCAGCGAGCACGGCTGCGTCCACGCGCTTGTCGAAGCCCTTGTCGATGCGGGCTTGGTACGCCTCGCGGTGATCCGCGACGATCTCTTCGATGACCTCGGGCGGGACGTCCATGGCGCCGTCGAGCATCTTGTACGTCGAAGGATCGGGCGCATCGACCGTGTACAGCTCGAACCAGCCCGCGATCCGACCTTCCAGCACTACGGGGGCGCAGACGCTGAAGACCATCGGGTGATCGGGGAACGCGTTCGCCTGGTCGGCGATGGCGGACGAGATGTGCGAGGTGCCCGGCTCCAGGACCTGGCCCTGCACGAGGCCCAGGACATCGCTGGCCGCGATCACCTTGCGCTCAGCATCGAGCCAAGCGTAGGCCTTGCCGAGCAGACCGAGTTCCTGGTCGATCGTTTCCGCCATGAACGGGGGCGGTGTCCAGCGGCCTTCGTCGTCCTTCTGCGCGAACTGGATCAGCCCGTGAACCAACATCGACAGGTTGTCCGGGCCGTTGACGCCCGCGTCGACGTGCAGCAGGTCGATGTAGGTCGGCGCCATCAACTCGACGTCGAGGATCTCGTCGTCAGCGTTGGTCCCGTTCTCGGTGTCGTCCGAGGTCTCGGGCGCGGGGTCAGGATCGACCTGGGCCACATCGCCCTCGATGAGCGGTGCGATGATGCTGGAGCCCAGGCGACGGATCGGCCCCGCCGTCACGTAGACGAGCAGGAGCATGCCGACCAACAACAGGGCGAAGCGAACGGATAGCCTGCTCCACAGGGACAGGGTCTGCGAGCGATCGCCGGGATCGGTCACGCGCTGACTTCCTCGCCCAAGCGATAGCCCACGCCCCAAACCGTTTGGATCAGGCGCGGATCGCTGGGATCCTCCTCGACCTTGGTGCGCAAACGGCGCACGTGCAGGTCGACCGTCCGCACGTCGCCGTTGTAGTCCGCGCCCCAGACCTTGTCGAGCAACTGGTCACGGGTGAACGTGCGACCCGGGTGGCGCATCAGGAACACCATCAGGTCGAACTCACGCGGCTTGAGCAGGATCTCGAGTTCCCCGCGGTAACTGCGGCGCGACTCGGGATCGAGTTTCAGGTCCCCTTGCAGCACGGGGCCCTCGCCGAACGAGCGACCGGCGCGCTTCAGCAAGTTCCGCACACGTGCGACGAATTCCGGGGTGTGGAAGGGTTTGACGACATAGTCGTCGGCGCCGGCCTCGAGCCCTTCGACGCGTTGTTCCGCAGCATCGCGGGCCGTGAGGATGAGGATCGGAATGCCGCGTCCACCGGCTCGCAACTCGCGCACGAGGTCCAGGCCGTCTCCGTCCGGTAGGCCCAGGTCCAGAACGACCGCTGCGAACTCGCGTTCGACGGCGGTTCGGGCGTCACGCAGGGAGACGGCGACCTCGGCTTCGAAGCCGGCGTTGCGCAGGGCCTCGAGCAGTTCCAGTCGAATGCGATGGTCGTCCTCGACGACGAGGAGCGTGTGAGAGCGTCGGGCCATGCGGGAAGCTGCGAGAGGGAGAACCGGTCCCGTGGAGAGACCGTGGAACAGGAGCAGGGACAGGAGCTTGGGCGGGTCCGAGGTCCTGCCCCTCTAGTCTAGCGCGTCGGGAG
>JAJDEX010000288.1 GCA_029259575.1 Planctomycetota bacterium
TCGCCTCCAACGAGGACATCTCGACCGCCCTCTCGGATCCCCGCGCCAGCTGGGGCAGTGGTCGCCTCGACGCGTCGTTCGAGTTCGGCGGCACCGGCGGCCCCGGCTCCGACTTCGACTGGCACGTGGGCTTCTTCGGCCCCGAGACGTTCTTCCTCGACACCACGACGGACCAGATCCTCGGCGGCGCCAATGGTGTCCCGACCGTGACCCAGACGATCATCAACGGTGTCGTCGACGTCCGGAACCTCAAGGTCTTGGCGGGCTCCAAGCTCGTCGTCATCGGCCCCAACCCGTGCACCATCCTGGCGCGCGGCACGATCGAAGTCCTGGGTGAGATCATCGTCAACGGTGGCAACAGCACCGGTGTCGGAACGCTCAACACGACCAACCAGCCCGAGGTCGGCGCAGCCGGCAACGCGGCCGGGGGCCAAGGTGGAACGGCGTCCTTCCTGACGGCCCAGTCGACGCCCAAGGGTGGCGATGGTTCCGGTCCCTACGGGGCGGCCAACCGCGGTGGCCGAGGTGGCGAGACCACCTTCGCCACGGGCGGAATCGACAACCGTCGCGGCAGTGGCGGCGGCGGTGGTCGGACGTGGTTCGACGTGACCTACGACCACGACGGCAACCCCGCGACGCCCCAAGCCCGTTGTCAGACCCTGGTCGGCATGGATGTCGAGAGTGGCCGCGGCGGTGGTCGTCTGCTCAACGGCCAAGGAATCGGCCTCGGTGCCATTTCGCAGACGGTGCGGACCACGGGAGGCGCCGTCGGACCGTTGCCCTTCTTGGACGACAACACGAACAACAACTTCCTCGGCACGATGGTGACGGCCGACAACCAGCTCATCCAGGGCGAGTTGTCGGGCATGACCGCCGGTTCCGGTGGTGGTGGCGGTGGGGACGCGGTCAACTTCGGCTCGTTCCCCTTGACGCCGTTCAACATCAGTGGCGACGAGAAAGGCGCCGGTGCCGGCGGTGGAGCAGGTGCTCTGCGCATGCTGGCCATCGGTGATATCACCGTGCGCGACGGTGGCCGTGTCATGGCCAACGGAGGTCATGGCGGTGGTGGCGAGAACTCGATCTTCTTCGACCGTGTCGGTGGTGGATCGGGCGGTGGTTCGGCCGGCCACATCATCTTCTCGTCCGCCTCCAGCGTGATCATCGAAGGCGAAGCCAACACGGCTGCCGCCTGGTATTCGGACAACCCCATCCTGGCGACCCACAGCGCCCGTGCCGTGAGCGCTCTTGGCGGTCAGGGCGGTGCTGGTGAGGACGACAACGGTGGTGCGCAGGCCGACGGCGTGACCCAGTGGAAGTGCGACTGCATCCCGCGCGAGTTCGTCGACCTGGCTCCGATCAACGTCTTCGGGTCGCCTTGCATGGCCGGAGCCGAGGACGTTCCTCCCTTCGTCTGCGCCGGTGGCTGCCAGGACTTCGGCCTGACCCTCGCTGAGGGCCCCGGCTACAACTCGGTCCGCGGTGCGGGTGGCGACGGCGGTCCGGGTCTGGTCCAGGTCCATGTGGCCAACCCGACCACGGACTTCCTGTTCCCCGACCTGTCGGCCGGCCAGGGCAACGCGGTCTACGGACGCGTGTCCGTGACCAATGGCGTCACCACGGTGAACGCACTCGACGTGACGGGAGCCATGGCTCCGCCGCCCCTCGGTTGGAACGATCCGGAGGCCTGCGCGGCCGCGGTGGCCGCTCGCGTGGCCATCGATCCCCTCTTCACGGGAAACGTGGCATGCCTCGACACGATGGTGCCGTTCTTCGGTCCCGAGTCGATCGGTCAGTCGTCCTGGATTCCCTTCGGACTGGCTCGCATCAACCCGGTCGCAGGTGGAAGCCCGACCGCGGGTGACGTGAACCTCGGATTCCTCGGAACGGACACGGCGAACCTCGGTCGCATCGACGTGATCGGTACGCAGGTCGATCACGACACCGATGTGATCCTGCCCGCTGCCATCGACCCCGCTGGCATCGTCGCTCCGTTCCTCTCGAACGGGGAACTGTCGATGGTGTTCGACGCGACGCTGCTCGACGAGCGGTTCAAGTTGAACCCCTTCCTGGTGGTCGGCTACTCGATCCGTATGGGCAACACGGCCGTCGCACCGGCCAGCAAGCAGTTGTTCACGGTCGGCAGCGCCTCCTACGACATGGGGTCGGATCGCTTGATCTGCACCATCGAGGCGGGCCAGGGCGATCTGGGTGACTTCCAGTCGGGAACCGGATTCGCGAGCCTCGTGCCGCACCAGTTCCGCGTGGCTTCCGCGGGCATCAAGGACTTCATGCCGACGAACTCTGCGGCCTACATCCAGTTCGACGCCACGGTGTTCGACGCGTCGGGCTTGCCCTCCGAGACCCTCGCGTACAGCGTGGCCTCGAACGGCGGCGAGTTCACCGGCGACGTGGCCGACCTGAACGTTTCGGTCACCGACTGGGACTTCTTCCGGTTCAAGGTGATCTTCGATCTCAACGACGGCAACCTGCCGACCGGTGTGGATCTGACGACCGCTCGCCCGGGTCTGCTCTTCGTGAACACTCCGTTCAGCTTCGGCAGCGACCTTTGAACCAGCGCACCCTTCTCGGGTCGTCCGACGGATGACCTGATCGAGGACAGGTAGACACAGCGGGCTTTCGGTCGATTCGACCGGGAGCCCGCTGCACGTTCCGGGCGAGTGCCTCTGCGAAGCCGATCCCGACGAAGCCGATCCCGACGAGGCGCTCGGAGCGAGGCATGTCTTGCGAGGTCGGAGCCACGAAGCCCGGCCAGCTGGGTGCAGCCTGCGAGGTGACCGACGGGAGTCGGTATTGGGAAGGGGACCCGGCCGTGACCGACCTCGGGGCCGCGGGACATCCCCGCAGGTCTGCCGACCTCCTGGGTCGCCTCGGTGACCGGACCTGGCGGGGGAAGGAGTCACCGGGCCCTCGGAACCTGACGCAGGACCCGGGAGCGGCGTTGGGGGACGGCGTGCGACTTGGTTCAATGCCATCGTGCCTGTCTCCGTTCTCTGCCAGAACCCCAGGGCCCTTGCGGGCGGTGGGGCCGTTTCCTCTTCCAAGGGTCGCCGGCTTCGTCATGCGGCCTGGCTCGCGGGCGCAGCGCTGGTTTGCTTCGGTGGAACGGCTTGCCGGCGCGGGGATGGCGAGACGCAGACGTTACGGCTGCTACAGGTGCGACCGGTCGATGGCGGCCAGGTCTACCTGAACGAGCCGTTGGTTCTGACGTTCTCGCATGCGCTCGACCTGGCGTCGGTCACACCGGAGAGCGTGGAGTTGACCTCGCCCCGTGGTCGTGCGCGTGGGCGCTGGATCGTGGACGGTCCGGTCCTGCGCTTCGATCCCGATCCCGTTTGGGATCCGGGTCTCGCCAGTGGTGGCTACGAACCAGGTGCGGAACATCGGCTGATCCTGGCCGGCTTTCCTCGGCTCGGCGGATTGCGCGGTGCGGACGGAGCCTCGTTCGAGTGGACGCGAACGTTGACGTTCCACGCGGCGGATCCGGCGGACGGTCCGGCGCTCTACGACCTGGGACGCAATCCGGCCACGTGCGAGCCCGTGCGGTTGGAAGGTCGGGACGGTGCGTTCGCGCTCGCGGGCCGGACGGTCTCGGTCGGCGTGGGGGAGCCGCTGCGCCTCGTCTGCGCGGAGCCTTTGGATCCTTCGACGTTGAACGCCGAGGACTTCCTGTTGCAAGCCGTGCCGGAACCCGGGGCGGAGTCACCGGCCCTGGTCGAGACGGAGGTCAGTGCGCGCGTCGTGCGCAACGACCCGGCGACGGGGATTCCGGACGAACGCTGCGCGGTGATCGAGCTGGTCCCTCTGCGCGAACTGACGACGGGGCGCTACACGCTACGCGTGCGACCCGGCGCGACCCTGGCCGACATGGGAGGCAACCGCGCGTTCCTGACGCTGCAGCCCAAACCCCTGGGCGAGGTGCGGGTCCGTCACCTCCCGACCGAGAGCGCCGATCGCGTCCGGCTCGAGTTCAACGATCGAACGTCGGCCAGTGCAGAACGCGTCGTGGGCGTCGACGGCACGGCCGGGTGGCGCGGGGACGGTACGATCCGGATCGCCTATCCGCGCGAGGCCGGACCCGGTGGCGGGTCGCTCGTCCTGGACCGTTCGACCGATGCGTTCGAGATCGTCGGCACGCGCATCGACGTGCCCGAAGGCGAGACCTGTGAGCTCACCGACGCGCCTGGCGTGGTCGTGTTGCGCGCACAAGGGACGTTGAGCGTGCAGGGGACCTTGGAACGTCGAGGTCCGACCACCAGGGTCGAGCTGGACGCGCTGCCGCCGCTGGCCCCCGAGCTGATGGGATCCCTCGCTTGGGCTATTCGGGAATTCGTGACCGATGGAGTCGAGACCGTCGAGGAGGTCGCTGCACGCTTGCGCGTGAAGTTGACGCCGCAGAACCGAAAGCGACTCGAAGACGAAGCGCTGCCCCGTCACGAGATCTTCGCGGCACGACTCGCCCGCCTTGCCCCGACCCTGGGGGAGTTCATCGAAGCCGCCCGGAAGTCCGGCACGCAATGGACGGTCCTGATCGCGGGCGGCGACATCGTCGTGAACGGCAAGCTCGACCTCGCTGGCCAGATCGTGTTCGTGGCGGGGGGGCGCATTCGACTGGACGGACGCTGGGGCCAGTCCCCAGAGAAGCTGTTCACCGTGGGGGACGGAGGTGGACTTCTGCCCTCGTCCAACGTGAAGCTCAAGCCGCTCGCGGTGAAGGTCCTGCCGCCCGAGACCAATCCGCTCGACGACACGCTCACCTGGGCGGTCGTGTCGAGGCCCTTGCCGCGCCAAGTCCTCGAACGCTACCTGTGGCGCGACCTGCGTCCCGGCGGTCACATGGGCAACGGTATCTGGCGCGTGCGCTGGTTGCCCGCTGATGGACCCGTCGACCCCGCCCTCGCCGCTGATCACCCGAGTCGCCTGCCCGAAGGTCCCGTACGCATGCTGGTCGAACTGACGATGAAACCCGGAGGCGTTTGGGATCCTCCCTACGTGGACTTCGTGGAACTCTCCTGGAGGACACGCTGATGTCGGTGTTCCAAGAACCGATCGCGCCCTGGTTCTGGGCGCTCATCGGGACGTTCGTGGGATCGTTCCTGAACGTCTGCATCTACCGCTTGCCGCTCGAGGACGAGACCGTGTCCAAGCCGGTGCGCTCGCGCTGCCCCAAGTGCAAGCACCAGTTGACGTGGTGGGAGAACCTCCCCGTCCTCAGCTGGGTGCTGCTCGGCGCGCGCTGCCGCGGCTGCAAGGTGTTCATCTCGCCGCGCTATCCGCTGGTCGAACTGCTGACCGGCGCCCTGTGGTGGGTCTGCGCCCGCAACTCACCCGGCGACTGGCCGTTGATCGTGGTCACGACGCTGGTCCTGTCGGGGTTGATCGTCGCGACGTTCGTCGACTTCGACCGCTTCGAGATCCCCGACGAGGTGTCGATCGGCGGCTGTTTCGTGGCGCCGATCGCCTGCCTTGCGGTGCCGCATCTGCACGAGCACACCCGCATCGCGATCCAGATGGCCGGTGGAGGCGAGGTGGACCGCGTCAGCTCCCTGATCGGTGGCCTGGCCGGCATGGCGATGGGTGGGGGACTTCTCTACGGCATCGGCTGGGTCGGTTCACGGATCGCGAAGACGGATGCGATGGGCTTCGGCGACGTCAAGCTCATGGCGGCTGGGGGGGGCTTCATCGGCCCCGGAGGCGTGCTGTACGCGCTGCTGATCGCGGCGTTCGGAGGGTCGATCATCGGCCTGGGCAACATGCTGCGCTTCCTGATCATCACCCGTTCGCGGGCACGTTCGAGGGGGCGCCGGGACGACTGGGCCCGCTCGATCCGGATCGCCCGCATGTGCGGCCGGTACATCCCTTTCGGACCGTACCTGGCCCTGGGCATTGGAATCGTCCTCCTGTATTGGGAGGATGTGCGGGCCCTGACCCTCTGACGGTCGGGGTGATTCGAGGCCGCCCGAAGGCGCGCTCGACGACACGGCGGGATGCTGTGCGTCGAGCCGAGATCCAGGCGGCAGGCAACCCGAGGGGACGACACCATGCAACGAAACACCACACAGACGCGTTCGCGCCGAGCCGGTCTGGGACTGGCCGCCTTGGCCTTGGCCGGGCTCTCCACTGGATGCGCTTCGCAAGACGCGTTGCGCCAGGCGCTCACCGAGCGCGATATGCAGATTCGACAGCTGCGCGACGAGCGCGCCGGACTGAAAGAACAGTTGAACTTGGTCAGCCTCGACCGCGATCAACTCGACTCGCAGTTGGCCGCGGCGCGGTCGCAGATGGCCGCGCGTGTTGCGCAGCCGATCCAGGTCGACGAGGCGGCGGCGACACGCATGTTCCCCGACCTCGAGGAGCAGGGCATCGAGGTCAGCCGACGCGGGGACAGTATCGTGCTGTCGATCCCCGCCAGCGTGTCCTTCGGTTCGGGCAAGGCCAGCTTGTCCAAGCAAGGACGCACCGCGCTCCAAGCCGTCGCCCGACGACTGAAGCGCGACTTCCCCGACGAGAGCCGCTTCTTCGTCGAAGGACACACCGACGCCGATCCGATCAAGCGCTCCCCGTTCAGTTCGAACCGGGAACTGTCGTTGGCGCGCGCTCTCGCCGTGCACGAGTTCCTGGTGTCCGAAGAAGGCATCGCCGACAGCCGCTTCGTCGTCGTCGGTCACGGTC
>JAJDEX010000289.1 GCA_029259575.1 Planctomycetota bacterium
GTAGGCCGCGCCCTTCTTGCTGCGCTTGAGCACCGGCGGCTCGTGATTCTTGCGACGTGTCATGGCTGCGTGTCCTGGAACCATGGTCGTTACCATGGAAACGAGGGTCGCACTGCCAGGTCGCATTCGACGCGCAGGTTAGGCGTTGCCGCCTATCGACACCGTGAGGCCTGATTGTAGCCCGAAGTGAAATGGTCGGGGCGAGAGGATTTGAACCTCCGACCTCTGCAACCCCATTGCAGCGCGCTACCAGACTGCGCCACGCCCCGACCGAAGGGGCAGAGACTCTAGTGCCGGGGCGGGGGGGCGTCAATCCATCTGAGAGGTCCTTTGACGGAGTTCTCGATCCCAGGTCTGATGGGAGGCATGGCCCGCCCCCTTCGCCCCCAGCACGTCGATCGCACCCAGGTGCGACGGCGCCATCGCACGTGGATGAGGGCCATGGTCCTGGCCACCGGGGGCTGGGGCACGTGGTGGCTCTGGGTCGCGTTGACCAAGTGGGCCCCGGGGCTCGCTCCGCCCCTCGTGGTCGTCTACGCGTTGACCTGTGGCATGGCCACGGTCGGGGCCGCGTTGGCGTTCTTCACGATCCGCGCGCGCAAGGCCTGGATCCTGCTGGCCGCCGTGCCGTTCCTGGCCAACCTCAGCCTGGCCTCGATCCCGCTCTTGTTCGGCGACGAGGTCCTCGCGTGGCAACAGGAAGCGGTGGACCGGCAGGCCGCGAACGAAGTCGATGACGCTGGTTAGACCGGCAACGGGTCCGACATCCAGACCATCGCCGCGCCCGTGACGGCCGCGGCCAGCGTCAACGTGACGACCAGGAACGCGCACCAGCGGTGACGCCGGCGCATCGCAGGATTCTTGAGCGTCAGGAATCCCGTCACCAACGGCAGCAGATAGCTGACCGTAGCCGCCTTCGCGATCCAAAGGTGAATGGGATAGATGCGACCCGAGGCCTCCAGGTCGTACAGCGTGCCCAACCGTTCGGCGTAGTAGATCGCCGTCGCCAGACTGACGATCGTGATCGCCACGAGACGCAGGTGCACCTTCCGCTTCGCCTTGAATCCCGTAAGGATCACGGCGACCAGCAGCAGAACGGTGAGGATCAGGAAGACCAGGAATCCGACGGTGATGCTCACGCGAGTCCCTCGAGGATCCCCGTCATCTCGCCACCCAACGACCGCGTCATCAGGTCCGCCGAAGCGGCCCGCGGGTCCTTGCCTTCGAACAAGCACGCGTGCACCTGTTCGGCGATCGGCATGTCGACGCCTTCCAGTTCCGCCTCGGGACCGAACAGCGCCTTGGTCGTCCACACGCCCTCGGCCACCATGTTCATCTCGCCCAGGATCTGCTGGAGCGAATGACCTTGGCCGATCTTCTCCCCCACAGCGCGGTTGCGCGAGTGCTTCGAGAAGCAGGTCGTCATCAAGTCGCCGATGCCAGCCAAGCCGAAGAACGTCGAGGCCTCGGCGCCGTGGGCGATGCCGAAGCGTGCCATCTCGACGACGCCGCGCGTGATCAACGCCGACTTCGCGTTGTCGCCCAACTTCAATCCGTCGCAGATGCCGGCGGCGAGCGCGATGACGTTCTTGAGCGCTGCGGCCAGTTCGGCGCCGCGCGCATCGCGGTGGGCGTAGACGCGGACGGTGTCCGAGGAGAAACACTCCTGGACCTCGATCGCGAAGTCCTGGTCCTCGCAACCCGCCACCAACGAAGCCGGCAAGCCGCGAGCGACCTCCTCGGCATGGCTGGGTCCGGTCAGGACGCAGATCGAACGCTTGCCGAGCGCGCGCTCGAGCACCTGGCTGGGCGTGCGGAACGTCTCGATCTCGAGGCCCTTGCTGGCCGTGACGATCGGCGTCTTGCCCTTCAACGCGTCCTCGAACCGGCGCGCCACTTCGCGCAGGTGTTGGGTCGGCACGACGCTGACCGCGAAGGCGACGCCCTCGGCTGCGGCGAACGGATCCGCCGTGATCTCGAGGTTGTCGGGGAACTCGATGCCGGGCAGGTACTTCTCGTTCGTGCGCGACTCGTTCAGCAGCTTGGCACGCTCTGGGTTGCGCGACCACATCACGGTCGGATGACCGTTGCGGGCCAGGAGCAAGGCCAGGGACGTGCCCCAACTGCCGTCGCCGATGACGAGCTTGCGTGTGGACGTATCAGGCATGGGAGGTGTCGGTGCCGTTCGATGCGGCATCTCGTTTCTTGTCGCCCATGCGCGGTTCCTCGCCGCGCAAGAGGCGACCCAGGTTCGCGCGATGGCGCAGGAGAATCAAGGCGGCCAGCGCGGCGGTTCCTCCGAGGAACCACGCGTCGTCACCTCGCGCCCAGGCTGCGATCGGGAACGCGACGCCCATGACCATCGAGGCCAGTCCGACGTAACGCGTCGTCACGATGCAGACCAACCAAGCCGCGCCGCCGATCAGGAACACGATCGGGTCGACCGCGATCGCGGCGCCGCATGCGGTGGCCACGCCCTTGCCGCCCTTGAACCCGAGGTAGACGGGGAAGCAGTGTCCGATGACGGCCGCCGCTCCGCCCAGCACTTGCGCTCGGACCAGATCGGGTTCTGCGGCCGCCAGCGGAGCCAACCAGAGCGCGGGCGCTAGGCCCTTCATCACGTCCAGCGCGAACGCGGTCAGGCCGATGGGCTTGCCGACGGCACGGATCGTGTTGGTCGCTCCGATGTTGCCGCTGCCGACCGTCCGCGGATCGATGCCCTTGAGGCCCTTGGCGAGCAGCAGGCCGAACGGCAAGGCGCCCAGGAGGTACGAGGCCAGGATCATGCCCCACAAGGGCAGGCTTTGGGCGGAGTCGGGAGGGGGCATGGGGTCCGGCGCACCTGGATCCGGTGGCGTCCGGACCCGAAGGGTAGCAGAGCGGGACCGGACTTCGCCGTCCAGCGGCTATCCTTCCGCTCCGTGTCACCTCCCCCGGACCAAGATCCTGATTCGAATGCCTCCCGTGCGACCCAGGGTCGCGCGAAGGCCGGTCGCGCGAAGGCCGGTCGCGCGAAGTCAGCTAGCTCGGACTCAAC
>JAJDEX010000290.1 GCA_029259575.1 Planctomycetota bacterium
CGGGGATTGTTCCCCGAAGGGGATGGGCCAAGATGGAACTGGGGAAGCTCATGCCTTGCTGGGGACCCTCCTTGGTCACTTCTTAGGTCCAACCTCTCCCGAGTCCCCGGTGCACTTTCCAAGCCGATCGTTCTCGACCTCTCGCATTATGTCCATGCGAAGGGCGTCTTCGGCGTGCTCGGCGGCGCGCTTGTTGTGCGGCCAACCCAGCCGCTCGGCGCAACCCGTGCAATAGCCGATGACCGAGGACAACGTGCCGAAGCCAAGGTGCCCAACGCAGAATGGGCAGATGCTTGTCTCCTGACCGAATCGACTGAACCGCCGCGCGGGATCGGCGGCTAGGTTCCTCATGGCGATGACGGTTGTCTCGGCGCAGTAGCGGGTCATCTCGTATGACCCGTCGGGGCGGCTGAACCCGTGAGCAGGCGAGTCTGGAGAACCATCAGTTGTCCTCACGGCAACCATGCCGCCATTGGGGGCATCATCAACCCATGAGAGATGGAGTGCGAGCGAGCAAGCTGTGGCCGCTCCAAGGCCCGTCCTGGAGAGCCTGTCGAGTAGACGGTGCAGCTCGCGGAAGTCAGGATTCGGAGTCATCATCGTGGCTTGCCTCCTCAGTACCCCAGGCGCTCACTGGCCAGACGGTGGAGGTCCAACAGGTATGCGCTCACGCTGAGTCCCAAGTGGCCAGCAACGTCCCGGATTCGCTCCTTCTCCTCGATGGAGACGCGAATGACGATGACCAAGTCCTTCTTCGAGGCGATGTTCTTCCCGAGGTCATCCACGTCGCTCAGGGCGTGCCGAAGAGTGGGGGACTTGGCCTTGGGTCTTGACTTCTTCGTCATGCTGCTGCCTCTTGGATACGTCGAAGGATCGTTCTCACCACCTTCGGAGACCATACCTTACGGCCACGCTTAGTCCGGATCCCCTCCTCGGTCAGCCATCTTGCGATCCAACCGGCCGACCGTCCCTGCTTCTGGTGCTTGGCGATCTTGGCGATAATCTTCGCCTCCCCGGTGTTTGGGAGCAGCCCCTGTCCGTCTGGTGAGAGGTCGAATCCGTAGGGGGCGTAGCGGGAGATTCGTTGGCCCTTCGCCCGCATGTGTCCGAGCGCGAGCTTCGTGCGCTCACTGATTTGATCGCGTTCGAACTCGGCAAGCACGGCGAGCAGCCGGAACACCATCTTTCCGCTCGCGCTGGTTGTGTCGATCTTCTCCGAGATGCTCACCAACTCGGCCCCAGCCTTGTCGAGAGTCTCGGCGATCGTGAGCGTGTCCCTTGTGGACCGTGCGAGCCGGGAGAGTGAGTAGACGACGAGCGTGCCTTTGGCTTTGCACACGCGCTTGATGGCCACCTGGAGCCCCGAGCGCTGCGTCATCCCGGAGCCGCTGATGCCAGCATCCTCATGGACGCTGAGGACCTCGTGATCGTTCAGCTCCGCCCATTGGCGAATCTTGGCGTCCTGTGCGGCGAGGCTTACACCTTCCTCCGCCTGCCCGCCCGTGCTCACGCGTATGTATCCGATCGCTGCCCCGATGTATATACATATCGACTATGCCTCCCTGGGATCTTGACGTCGAATCGCTATCGACCAGGTGCTCGTAGAGGGCCATCAAGGAGCGTTGATGGATGGCTCGGACCCAGGTGCCATTCGCGGGCTCGAAATGCCCCTTGCCGTGCAAGTCGACCTTCCAAGACGCACGGACGCCATGAATTCACGCGTTCACGTGAAATACTAGTCCAGGCGTCGGGTTCAGAACTGGGCCGCTTGAGATCGTGGATTCGTCAAGCGTAGGAGCATCACCATATGGATGACCCCGGAAGCTGTCGTGGCATGGAAATCATGGCGCAGCGGCAAACCCGGTGACCAGACGCGCTACTCGGACCTGGCGATCGTGACTGCACAGACCCTGCGGCTCCTGCTTCTCTTGCCGTTGCGCCAGCCCAGACCGAGGGCCTCCTGGACTCCATCTTCGAGATGATGGGCGCACCTCTCAAGAATCTCTAGATTGGACAGTCACTCCAGGCCGGAATCTCGTATGACGAATTCAGGCAAGGCCCCACATGTTCTCGCGTACCCGACACCTCTTCATCATCACGCTCTTCGCCGTGGCGCACCTTGCAGTGCATCCCCTGACGAACTCGGCTTCGTGCCAGAGCAAGGGTGTCAGTGCCATGAGTTGCGGTTGCTGCTCAGTTGACTCAGGATCAACGGCATGCGGCGGTTGCTGCTCTGACAGTGGGCAGGATGAGAACGAGCCCGCGTCATCCGATGAGGATGGCTACAAGTCCGGCTGTCACTGCTCCGTAACCCCGCCGGTGCCTTTGCCTCAACATCCGGGCGACTCGGCGCTTGCCGAGTTGGGCTGTGGAGCTGCTCTGCAACGAGTCGATGAGAACCCTACGTTGAACAGCGTGTGGCCGTCTCTCTCGACGAGGGCTGCGAGGGCGCCGAATCCACCACCATGGGTGGTGAGCAAGACCTGTTCGGTCTTCACACAAGTCTACCGGCTCTGAGAGCGCGCTCGCTGATTGGCGAGGTGCCCTGGACGCTATCGGGACATGGATCCCGTACGAAACTGACGTGCATCGCGCCATTGGCGGGCAACGATTCTGGCAACCGTTCGGATCCCTCGTGGAGCCGTGACGAGCTGCCATTGACCGCGCTCCTCAGGCCGTGAAATGGACCTCAGATGTACACACAACCTCGGCTGCTGCCTCTCGCGGCGGCCCTACTCCTCCTCCTCGTGGGGTGTGCGAGTCGCTATGACTCGCGCTTGATCGAGAGACGAACACAGCAGTTTCAACAACGAGAACCTGCGTCGCCAGATGCAAGTGAGAGTCAGGTCGAGGACAACTCGGTCTCCGACCTCCTCCAAGCTGCTGATCTGGAGGCGTACCTTGCCTTCGGACTTCGCAACAGCGCCCACCTTCGTGCCTCCTTCGAGTCCTGGCGGGCCAGTACCGAGCGTGTCGAGCAAGCCTCGACGCTTCCCGATCCCAAGCTGTCCTTCGGTGAGTTTCTGGAGGAGGTCCAGACTCGCACAGGCCCACAGCGCAGGCGATTCGGAATCTCGCAGGCTTTCCCGTGGCCTGGAGAACTGGGCACCAAGGCGAATCTTGCGGAGCGGCAGGCAGAGGTCGCTTGGGAGCACGTCGAGCAGTCCAGGCTCTCCGTTGCGCGCCAGATCGAGGAAGCGTTCTACGAGTACGCCTACCTGGCGCACGAGCTGACGATTACCCGGGAACTCCTGCAGTTGACGCAGGGACTCGAGCCTGTGGTTCAGGGGCGTATCCGAGGTGGTGCGGGGCAAGAAGACCTACTGCGCCTCCAGGTCGAGATCGGCCGACTCGAGGACGATCTGGCCAGTGTCCAGCGCAGGCGTCCCGCGTTGTCGTCACGGCTTGCAGATGCGATGAATCTCCCGCTCGAGGTGGCTGGCTCACTGCCCCTGCCGGAACTCGAATTCCCTCATCCGGAGACCCGTTCGACGGAAGAGCTACTGGCCCTCGCGCTCGATGGCAGCCCTCGCTTGCGGGCGTTCGCGAAGCAACTGCAAGCGGCGAGCGTCGCCGAGGAGTTGGTCGACTTCAAGCGTCGACCAGACCTTGCAGCGCGCCTGGACTATATCCAGACCGGCGATGCGCTCGCGCCAGGTACACCCGGAAGTGGTGACGACCCCGTGTTCGTCGGGCTCACCCTGAGCTTGCCCGTGTGGTCCTCCAGCTATTCTGCGGCTGAGCGTGAAGCGAGGCACGTGGTTCGCGCGGCGAGGGCACGGCTCGACGACGCCCGCTCCTCATTGAGCGCGGAGGTCACCGAGGTGTCCTACCGCGTCGATGACTCGCAACGCCGCATCCGGCTCTATCGAGAGTCCCTGATCCCGAGGGCACGAGAGTCGTTGCAGCTGACCACCGTGTCGTATCGCGCCGGCGGTGCGTCCGTACTCGACCTCCTCGACTCGGAGCGCGCGCTGCTCGAGTTCGAATTGTCACTCTGGCGCGCATGTCGCGAAGCCCTGAAGGGGGGAGCGCGGCTCAGGGAGCTCCTGGGAGGAGCGGAACGATGAAGACCACCAACAAGATCCTGATTCTGGCTGGAACGGCCGCCGTACTATTCGCCGTAGGACGCTCATCCGTCGGCTGGGGCACGACCCCTGATGCGAGCCCCCCCGAGGAGCACGTCCACGGCGAACAAGAGGAGGCCGATCCGGCACTTTGGACGTGCCCCATGCACCCCCAGATCAAGCTCCCAGACTTTGGAGCCTGTCCGATCTGTGGGATGGACCTGGTCGAGATGACCAGGGGCGGCGATGACAATCCTCGACAGCTGGTGATGTCCCCAGCGTCCAAAGCGCTGGCGCGCATCGTCACGGAACAGGTTCGCCGCAAGAACGTCACTCGCCCGGTCCGAATGGTCGGCAAGGTCGACTATGACGAGACCGCAGTTCGAACCATCTCGGCCTGGGTTGCAGGACGGATCGATCGCTTGTACGTCGACTACACCGGCGTACGTGTGAGGGAGGGCGATCACTTGGTGTGGCTCTACAGCCCGGACCTCTTGACCGCCCAGGAGGAGTTGCTCTCCGCCAAGGCGCGGGTGCAGGTCACTGCAGGCGAGTCCAGCGAGTTCCTGGCTTCCAGCAATCTGGATGCCTACACGTCGTCACGCGAGAAGCTCCTGCTCTGGGGCCTGACGGAGGAGCAGGTGCAGGAGATCGAAGACCGGGGCACGGCCAGTGACCGCGTCATGCTCACTTCGCCGAGTACTGGTGTCGTCATCGACAAGATGCTCGACGAGGGAGCCTACGTTCAGACCGGAAGCCACATCTACCGTGTCGCGGATCTGAGCCAGCTCTGGCTCCGCCTCGATGCCTACGAGCAGGACCTTGCCTGGGTACGTCATGGGCAGGGTGTCGTCGTCGAAGTGGAGGCGCTTCCTGGAGAGACCTTCGAGGGGACGATCTCGTACATCGACCCGTACATCCACGAGCACACTCGCACAGCCAAGGTCCGTGTCAACGTGGACAACTCGGACGGGCGGCTCAAGCCGGGGATGTTCGTTCGGGCCGTGGCCAATGCGCGGCTCGGCGCAGGTGGCGTCGTCCTGGACAGGCATCTAGCAGGCAAGTGGGTCAGCCCGATGCACCCCGAGGTCGTCAAGGACGAACCCGGGCAATGCGACGTATGCGGCATGGACCTCGTCCGAGCCGAGGACCTTGGGCTGGTCCCCGAGCTGCCCGCCACAACGGTGCGTCCTATCGTCGTGCCATCCACCGCAGTTCTGGTGACAGGCAAGCGTGCGGTGGTCTACATCGAAGTGCCCGGAACGGAGGAACCCACCTTCGAGGGGCGCGAAGTCGTCCTCGGTCCGAGGGCTGGTGACGAGTACCTCGTGTTCGAGGGACTCGAGGAAGGTGAGCGTGTTGTCGTTCACGGTGCTTTCCGGATTGACAGCTCGATGCAGATCCTGGCCAAGCCCAGCATGATGGGCATCGCTGCGGATCGCAGTGCCGCAAGCGGACCCGAGGCCACGTTGTTCCGCGCGTCACTCTCGCCACTCTTTGGGGCATACCTGGCCGCGCACACAGCACTTGCTGGGGACGACCATGAGTCG
>JAJDEX010000030.1 GCA_029259575.1 Planctomycetota bacterium
CTCGGCCAAGTGCTCGCGGGCCAGCGGTTGGTCAGACGGAGGTTGCGAGTACCGACGAGGCGCTAGAGGCTCCCCTCGGTGAGAACCCTTCGCGTGCCAGGACGTCGCCTCGGCGTGCGGCGGAGTCCGGTCCAGGTCCGATCACGGCCAACGAGTCCAGCGATGGGGCCGAGGTGGAGTTCCTGCTCTTGTCGGAGCCCGTCGAGTCCTCGGGGTCCTTCCTGGCTGACGTCCTGTCACCGACCTGGATTCGTCGCTCCGAGTTAGACGCCCACCTGTTGCACACGCCGAGTCCGGACCGATTGTGCCTGGCGAGAAGGATGGGGGGCGCTGCGGTGGTCTTTCGAATCACCGACCTGGCGACTCTGCAACTGGATGAGATCCCCGTTCCGGCGACCACGGTGCTCGAGTTCACACCCGAGTTGCCCGCCGGCATCCGGGACAATCACGTCGTCCACGTGACGCACCAAGGTTCCCTTGGTCGCCTGTCTCGGACTCGAGTCACTGGCTTGAAGCCGCCATTTGCTGGACAGAGAGTCGATGTCGTCGCAGCGCAGACGCCTGTCCAGCAGACCATGCAACTGGATGGACTGCACTCTGGAGAGCTGTACCGCTTGCACTTCGAACGGATCGATCGCGGATTGGACGCAGTTTCGATCGGAATCACCAACGACACCCTCACGCCTCCCGCCAGGCATCTCCTTCACTGGGTCGAAAGAGATGGGATCCGGTTCGAGGTCCACGGCGTCGAGGCCGCGACTGGAATGTTGTACGCCAGGCAACCCGGCGATGCGTCCTGGCAGGTCCGCGTGGCCGAAGTCCATGACGGAAGAGCCTGGAGAGCTCTCGATGCCTTGTCCGAGGGAACCTACGAAGTCGTTGGACTCGGACCAGAGTGGATCTCGATTCCACCGTACCCACGGTTGACCGTCGGCAAGGATGGCCCGCAAGTCCGGGAGGTCGTTGTGACTGCAGCGCCGACAACCTCTGCGCGAGTTCGAATGGAAGGCAAGATCGAGACCTTTCATCAGGTTGGGCTGTACACGTGGTCGAATTCCGTGGGACTGACGCGAATACCCAGCACCCCAACGGTGAATGGGGGCATCGCAGCGCACCTGGAGAAGGGCGTCTATCACATTCTTGGACTCCAGGCTCCCGAGGAGGTCGTCGTCCTCGCTCCCGCGATCGGCATCGACCTGGCGCTGAAGCTGAGCCCGGGATCCGAGCAGTCCTTCGCAATACCGACGATCCCCTCGCGCGTCTTCACCAAGGCCTTGAGGGAAGCCGAAACGGTCGCTCGAGAGGTTCCGGATTGCCGATGGCTCCGGCTTCAACGACGGATAGGAACGGATCAACCCTGGGAGTCCTGGTTCGGAGTCAAGCAGATCGACCTGACCAAAGCCTGGTCCCTCACTGACGCTGAGTGGACGATGAAGTGGAGCGCCGAAGCCAGCTATCGGATTCAGTATGGAGACGACGGGTTCGTCGATGTTCCATAGGACCCCCGAATGGGGAATCGAAGTGATGGTTACCGGGCTCCGAATCTTGTCGAGCATCCTCGCAGGACAAAGCGACTGACACCCTTCGCCATGGAAACGCCGCTCGGAAGTGATTGCGGATCGCTACGGGATGGCGCGGGGCCCTATCTGGGCAGCTCGACCGGTGCGTTGGCAGCGCCCAGGTCCGAACCCTGCAACACGACCTCGTGATGCACCTTGCCGTCCTGGGTCCGAAAGCGCGCGACCAATTGCTGGCGCTCGCCGACCGCATCGACCTCCAACTCGAGGAACGTATGCATCAAGCCCGCATCCCACTTCAAACCAGGGTGTGGCGCGTTCGCAGTCTCCATGACCACGTTCGCCATCGGCGAGGAGATCAACTCGGTCAGCGGATACCCCGCACTCTCGGCCGTCGCATGCTCGACGACGCGTGAGCGATGGATGTCCCCCCCGACCAGGACAACACCGGTGATCTGCTTGTCGCCGATGAATCGGAACAGGGCATCGCGCTCGGCTGTGTACGAGCCCCAATGATCCGGTTTCCCGGGCCTGGTCGCGCCGTTCCAGATCATGCCCGACGCGAGCACCTTGAACGGCGCGTCCGAAGCCTCCAGGCTCGCGGTCAGCCATTTCCATTGGGCCGCCCCCAGGAGCGACTTGGATCCAGGCGCAGCGATCGAATCCTCGCGCCACGCGAACCAGCGTGCGTCGATCAGGAAAACCTCGACCGGACCGCGCCGGAAGCTCGTGAAGATGCCTTCGCCGTCCGATCCGAACTGCGGGCCGGCGTGGTATTCGACGAAGGCCTGGCGTGAGCTCTCGCGACCCTCCAGCAATCCGTTCGTGTCGTTGCGCCCGAAGTCGTGGTCGTCCCACGTGTTGTAGGTCGGTGTCGATCGCAGCAAGGTCGCCAACGATTCGACCTCCAGGAATTCGCGGTACCGTTCGCGTTGATGCTCCAGCTCCGTCGAATCGATATAGGGCGTATCACCCAACAACACGAGCGCGTCCGGATCGCGCGCGAGGATCGCATCCCAAACGCCATGATGGGGGAAGCGCCGCTCGTCCGCGCACGATCCGAAGACGATCCGCGCCTTGGACGTGCCCAGGAACGGCGTGTGGACGCGCCGATGGTCCAGCGGCGTGCCGTCGCACGAGACCTCACAGTCGTACGCGGTCCCCGGTTCGAGACCCGTGATCCGGAAGCTCATGGTCAGGTCCTGCTCAGCCGAAGCGCGCTGCGTCACCACGACCGGCTCGGCCAGCGGCTCGAAGGTTGGCCGCGCCGACACCGTGAAGGTCCCCGGTCGCGACGCCCGCATCCACAGATTCACCTCGGTCGAATCGACGTGACCCAGAAACGGCCCATGGGTCAGCTCCAGCACGACGGACGGCGCATCGCTCGACTCCTCCCCCTGATGGACACCGACCAGGGCGGCGAGAACGAGGAGCGAGAGGAGCTTCATTGCACGAGGGGTGGTTCCCGGGGGACCCAGTCCTACCCGATCGCAATCCACCTCCACATACGGTGCCGCACACCACTTGCGAGTTTTCCGCGAAGGAGTACCGCACCAATCCTCCCGAAGGCTCGTCATGACCTGCTCAGGAGGGGGTGGCGGCGGAATGGGAAGTCCGTTGCTGCGGTACTCGCTCGCGGAAAACTCGCCGGTGGTGTGCGGCACCGTATGTGGGAGGAATCTCCGTTGCTGGGGGGATTGCTGGACTTTCCGTTCCGGGATCGCCGAATCGAGCCGATGAAGTGCGCGAGTATGTGCGGCATCCTGGTCGTTGCGGCGCCCCGGGAACGGCGTCCTCGTGTGAATGTGAGTCAGGTCGAACGCATGCGCGATCGACTGGCTCATCGTGGACCTGATGGTTCCGGCACTTGGGACGGGGGCAACGTCATCTTGGCGCATCGCCGTCTGGCGGTCCTGGATCCGACGCCCGCGGGCGCCCAGCCGATGACCTCGGCCGATGGGCGCTGGGTCGTCTCATACAACGGCGAGCTCTACGACGACGCCGCGCTCCGCCGTCGGCTGCAGTCCGAGGGCCACGTGCGCGCCGGATTCCGGACGATGTGCGACACGGAAACGGTGGTCGAGGCCCTCGCCGCCTGGGGAACCGACGCGTTCGACCAGTTCCGCGGCATGTACGCCATCGCGGCCTACGACACCCACGAACATCGCCTGGTCCTCGCCCGCGACCCCCTGGGCATCAAGCCGCTGTTCTGGTGGTGCGACGGAACGGAATTCGTCGCCGCCAGCGAGCCCACCGCGATCCT
>JAJDEX010000291.1 GCA_029259575.1 Planctomycetota bacterium
GGAGCGTCCGGACTCATCGGCACCGCTCTGTGCGAACGGCTGCGCGCGAACGGCGACGACGTGCGAAGCCTCGTGCGCCGACCCGCGATCACGCAGAACGAGGTGAGCTGGGACCCGGCCGCGAGGTGTGTGGACCCCAAGGCGTTCGAGGGCATCGACGGCGTCGTTCACCTCGCTGGCGAGAACGTCGCCGGTGGTCGCTGGACACCGGCCCGCAAGACCGAGATCGAATCCAGTCGACGCACCGGAACCGAGGTGATCGCGGGCGCGATGGCCGCGGCCGATGCGCCGCCCGCCGTGCTGGTTTCGGCCTCGGCCGTCGGCTACTACGGCGACCGCGGTGAGGAACGGCTCGACGAGCGCAGCGCCCCGGGAACCGGGTTCCTGGCGGACGTCTGCCAGGTCTGGGAGAGCTCCGCCGACGCGGCGCGCGAGGCGGGTATCCGCGTCGTTCACCCGCGCATCGGCATGGTGCTCGCGAAGAATGGCGGCGCCTTGGAGCGCATGCTGTTGCCGTTCCAACTGGGACTCGGCGGGCCGATCGGCAAGGGCGACAACTGGCTCAGCTGGATCTCCTTGCACGACCAGGTGCGCGTGCTCGAGCACGCGTTGAAGCACGAGCAGCTGGCCGGTCCCGTGAACTCCGTCGCACCCCAATCCGTGCGCTTCACCGAGTTCGCGAGCGTCCTCGGCCGTGTGCTCCGCCGTCCGGCGTTCCTGCACACCCCGGCCTTCGCGATGCGCTGGGCCATGGGCGAGCTGGTCGACGAGTTGATGCTGGCCTCCATGCACGTCGAGCCCAAGGCCTTGCAGTCCGCGGGATTCACGTTCGACCACCCCGACCTCGAGTCCGCTCTGCGCTCGGCGTTGCAGCGACCGGCCCAGAAGGTGAGCGCATGAAGCGCAGCATCCTGCAGCGCCAGTTGACGCTGAAACGGCCTTTGGACGAGGTCTTCCCCTTCTTCGCGGATCCCCGGAACCTCGAGGCGCTGACCCCCGACTTCCTGAAGTTCCGCGTGCTCGGGATGACCACGCCCGAAATCGAGGAAGGGACTGAAATCGACTATTCCCTGCGCTTGCGCGGACTTCCGATCCGCTGGCGCAGCCGCATCACGGACTGGAACCCGCCCTTCGGATTCACGGACGTGCAGGTCCAAGGGCCGTACCGGCTCTGGCACCACGAACACAAGTTCGAGGCGCGCGGAGGCCTGACGATCGCCTCCGACCACATCACCTATGCCGTTCTGGGAGGATCGCTCGTCGACCGCTTCCTGGTGCGACCCGACCTCGAACGGATCTTCGACCACCGGACCCAGCGCATGGCGGAGCTCCTCGAGAGACCAGCCATGGCACTCACATCATGACCACACGCAGACTTCGAACTCCCATCGCGATCCTGGTCGCCGTGACGATCGCCGCGTTCTCCTTCACGTCCTGCAACTCGACGATCCCGAGGCGGGACCCGATGGGCGAGACCTTTCCCGCCGTGCAGGGTGAGAGTCTGGAGGGCCAGGAGGTGAAACTGCCCGACCACGTTCTTGGCGCACCCGCGGTGCTTCTGATCGGCTACAAGCAGAACACGCAGTTCGACCTGGATCGCTGGATCCTCGGGTTGATGCAGGCGCAGACCAGCGTGCGCATCCTGGAGATCCCGACCATTCCGGGACTGGTGCCCGGGATGATCGCCGGCACGATCGACGACGGCATGCGCAGCGGCATTCCGCTCGAGGACTGGGCCGCCGTCGTGACGCTGTACGGCGAGAACGCGACGCGCGTCTCCAAGTGGACCGGGACTGAGGACGGCCTGAACGGCCGCATCGTCCTGCTGAACGCGGCCGGCGAGGTCGTGTGGTTCCACGATCGCGGCTACTCCGCCGCCCACCTTCTCGCGCTGGACGCGTTCGTCCGGCAACTCGAACGACCGGACGACCTCTGAAACCGGACCCCACCATGCCCACTCTGATCGACACCCTCTTCCTCGGCGCTTTGACCTTCCTTTCGTCCTCGGACGAACCGCTCGACACCGGGCGGGCCGACGCATCCGGTGAACTGCGACAAGCGGCCACCATCGGTGCGCGCGAGGACGCGAGCGTTCGACTGCGTAGCCTTCTCTCGATCGGCGAACGCGCGGTGCGCTCCCTCGGGGAGTCGGACCAGGCCCGCGAGCTCGAGCGCGAAATCTTCGACGCGACGTGCCTCGGGCTGGTCGACCCGGAGCGGGCTGTGACGCGGATCCGGCGCATCTACAAGCGCACGATCGTCGACCTCGAGTTCCGCATCCGGCTCGAAGCCGAGCTGCCGCAGGGCTTCCCCGCGCCGACCGCGGTCGGTGATCTCGAGGTGAAGCGCTACCCCGCCTACCGGCGCGTGCGCTCGACCTCCGGCCGGGCAGCCTTCTGGAACCTGTTCCGTCACATCGAGTCCAACGACATCGCGATGACCGCCCCGGTCGAGATGACGATGGGCTTCGAGGACGACCGCATGCGTGAGCTCGACATGGCCTTCCTGTACGGCACGCCCGAGCTGGGTGACGTGGGGGACGCGGGACCGGTCGAGGTCCTGGATGCCTCGCCCAGCACCGTGATCAGCATCGGCTGTCGCGGCAGCCGTTCGACGACCGCCGTGAACCGCGCACGCGAACGCGCGCAGCGCTGGCTCGACGCGCAACCTGGGTACGTCGTGGCCGGCGATCTGCGAGTCATGGGCTACAACTCGCCGATGGTGGCAACTCGCAATCGGTACTTCGAAGTGCAGATTCCGGTGCGTCGCCGCATCGTGGGTGCGAACGCCCAGGACGAGGTCGCGCGTTGGACCGTCGTGAACGACAGTGTCATGGGCGGCGTGTCCGAGAGCCGGATCGAGGCTTCCGCGGGCGGCTGGCTCACCTTCGAGGGCACCGTCTCCGCCGAGAACAACGGGGGATTCGCTTCCGTGCGGACCGACGTCGAGGACGGAGCGCTTGGCGACGCATCGACGCTTCGATTGCGTTTCCGCGGCGACGGCCAGCGCTACAAGCTGCGTTTGCGCACCAGTCGGCGTTTCGACGGCGTGAGCTACGAGGCCCCGTTCGACACCGTGTCCGGGCTGTGGATGGAGATCGACCTCCCGCTCGAGTCCTTCCGCGCCGTTTGGCGTGGTCGCGACGTCGTGGATGCGCCGCAGTTGCGCGCCGCAGCGGTCACCGGACTAGGATTGATGATCTCGGACGGCCAGGTGGGCTCCTTCCAGATCGATCTGGACGCCATCGACCTGCAGTGAAACGCTGCTGGAGGCCTCCCGGGGCCTGATGTGGTGGATTGGCGGGAATCCTCCGGAGGACCGTGAATAGGGTGACGCGAAGTGCATACTCCCCGCGCCCCGAACCCGGGGAGCCTCCCATGAACACATCGATTCCCACCGATCTTCGATCGTCCCGCGCCGGTGGCGCCGGGATGATCGCCCTCATTCTCATCGTGGTCCTGCTCGTCGGCGGCGGCGGGTGCTACGCCAGTACGTACAACAAGCTCGTCAACCAGCAGGAGACCGTCGATGCGGCCTTCAGCCAGGTCGACAACCAGTACAAGCGCCGCAACGACCTGATGGACCAACTCGTGGCCACCGTCAAAGGTTCGGCCAGCTACGAGAGTGGCGTGCTGAAAGAGGTCACCGAGGCGCGCGCGTCGGTCGGCCAGATGAAGGCGCCCGAGGACCCCGCCGCGCAGACCGCGTTCCTCGAAGCTCAAGCGAAGGTCGGCGGCGCGCTCGGCCGCTTGATGCTCGTCGCCGAGGCGTATCCCGACCTGAAGGCGACCGCGGGTTTCCGTGACCTGCAGACGCAGATCGAAGGCACCGAGAACCGCATCGCCGTGGCGCGCAAGGACTTCATCGACGCGATCAAGGCCTACAACTCCAAGCTGCGCGGCTTCCCGGGGAACATCATCGGCGGCATGGCCGGCTTCGAGAAGACCGAACAGCCCACCATGGCGACGCCGGAAGAGCGCGAAGTCCCGAACATCGACTTCGGCGACGAGTGATGCGCGGCTGGCGCCCCTTCGTGCTCCTTGCAGCCTTCGGGCTGTGCGGAGCGGTGAGTGCGTCGCCGCAACCGATGGTTGCGGCGGCCCTTGTTGAGATGGTTGCGGTCGAGGCGGCTGCGCTAGAGACGCTCGCTGTCGAGACGGCCGCAGTCCCGCAGGACGTGCCGAAGAACAATGGCTGGGTCACCGACCTGGCCGACCTGTTGACGCCGCAGCAGGAGCGCGAGATCTCCGCTCTGCTGGCTTCCTACCAGTCGGGATCCACGCACGAGATCGCCCTGTTGACCGTGCCGGACCTGAACGGACGCACGATCGAGGAACTCGGTCTGAACACGTTCCGCGAATGGGGCATCGGGTCGAAGGAGACGTCCAACGGCGCCCTGCTCGTGATCGCGAAGCAGGAGCGCAAGATCCGCATCGAGGTCGGTCGCGGCCTCGAAGGGGATCTTCCGGACGTTCTCTGCGGCCGCATCATCCGAGACGTCATCAGTCCGACGTTCAAGCAGGGCGACTTCCCGGGCGGAATCCTGGCCGGCCTGGTCGCGATGCACAAAGCGATCGGTGGCGACTACGGACCCATCGAACAGTCGCGCCGAGGACGCTCCCGATCCGGAGCGCCGATCGGCATCCTGCTGATCCTCTTCTTCATCGTCGTCTTCTTCGCCGGACGCGGACGCACCGGCGGCGGACGGAACGGACGTTGGTTCCTCATGTGGATCATGATGGACATGCTGATGGCGAGCCAACGCGGCGGAGGCGGCTTTGGTGGTGGCGGCGGCGGTGGCGGGTTCGGAGGCTTCGGCGGCGGCGGCGGTGCCTCCGGTGGCGGCGCAACAGGAGGTTGGTGATGACCCTGTTTCCTATGACGATCCTGCCGATGTTCCCCCTCGAGGACTGGGACACGAGTCACGCCGACCCGACCGATTGGGTCGCGCTCTTCGGCATGCTCGGCCTCGTGCTCTTCGTCGGCGCCCTTTTGTTCGCGATCGTGCGCGCGCTGCTGAATCGACATCGCTACCGCGCCATGAACGTGCTCAGCGATGCCGATCGCGGCGAGTTGGCGGGCCAAATTCAACAGGCCGAGTCCCGCACGTCCGGCGAGATCGCGGTCGTCGTGCTGGAGCGTTCCGACGCACATCCCGGCGCACTCTGGTTGGCCGCAGGCAGCACCGCCGTCCTCGGCACCGCGCTCCTGGCCGGCTGGTTGCCCTGGGGGCATCCGCTTGGACTGCTCGGCTGCCAGCTGGCGATGGGTGCGTTCGGATTCCTGTGTGCGAGCACGCTGCCCGGATTCCGGCGCGTGTTCATCAGTTCGACACGCGCCACTGAAATGGCCACCGAACAGGCGATCCAGGAGTTCTACGCGCACGACCTGCACCGGACCGAAGCGCAGACCGGCGTCTTGATCTTCGTCTCGCTGCTCGAGCACCGCGTGACCGTTCTGGGCGACAAGGGCATCTCGGACAAGCTGGACGCGAGCCACTGGACCAAGGTCGACGACGCCGTGATCGAGGGCATTCGCAGTCGCTCGATGAAGGACGGCCTGAGCCGCGGCATCGGCCTGTGCGCCGACGTCCTGGCCGAGCACTTCCCGGGCTCGCACGACGATCAGAACGAGGTCCCGAACCACGTGATCGTGCGCGCGGAGTGAACCACGCTGATCGTTCGAGCGCGGAGTGAACCGCGCCGGACGACTTCGCTCGAGGTGTCCTGCGCGTGTTCCCTCCACGCAGGCCTTGCGATCGTCGTGACGCCTCAGCCCTGGCTGCGCAGCTCGTCGATCGGCGTCAACACGTAGCCTTCGCGGTTCTCGAAGCTGAGGAACGTCGTCTGCGTCCCCGCATGGCGTCGCACCATCTCGAACAGCCAGTCCTCTTCGCCGGGCCACGGGAATCCGAAGACCAGGTCGAAGTCGGCGAAGTCCATCCCGAGCTCGTCGTAAGCGTCGGCGCCCTCGGTCAACGTCAACGAGTCGGTGTCCAGCAACTCGGTCTCGTCGCGGTACTCCAACGGCACGAAGCTGCCCTCGACGAACGTGGCGCGTGACCCGAAGAGCTCGGCCAGCTTGCAGGATTCGTCGACGAGTTCGGGGTCGATCTCGATGCCGTACGCGTCGTACCCCATCAGGTCGGCCAGGATCGTGATGACGCCCATGCCGGATCCGAGTTCGACGAAGGAATGCGCGCGCTCGCGTTGTTGTTCGAGCGGACCTCGCGCGGCCCGATGATCGGCGGGAATCAGCTTGTGGTACAGCCCGCCGCGCCTGGCGACGAAGTCCGTCCACAGGTCGAAACCCTCGCGACAGATGTCCTCGAACAGCTCGTCCGTGAGTTTCGGTTTCCTGTTCTGCACGCCACGAGCCTACGCGTATCCTGCTCGCCCATGCCGACCTTTCAGTGCACCGTTTGCAGCGCGCCGTTCGACGTTCCCCTGACGACCCTCGAGAAGTACCCGGGTTGGAGCCCGAAGTACTGCCGCACGCATTCGCCGAAGAAGAAGGCCAAGAAGCCCAGCTATCGCCAGCGTTCCCAGTCGTCGTCCAAGGGTTCGGCCGAGGAGAACCTGACCACGGCGCAGGTCCTCGAGCGTTACACGGACGGACCGACCAGCGGCGTCTTCACGGACGGCTCGTCGATCCCGAACCCGGGGCCTGGCGGTTGGGGTGCGGTCTGGGTCGAGGACGGCGACGTGCGCGAGCGGCGTCACGGGTTCGAGGATGCGACGACGAACAATCGCATGGAGCTCCTGGCGCTGATCGAAGCCTATCGCCTGCTGCCCGAGGACGCGGCCGTCACCGTGTACACCGACAGTCGACTTTGCGTGGACACCATCACGCAATGGGCGCCCAAGTGGGAGGCCAAGGGCTGGACCAAGAAGGGCGGCGAGATCAAGAACCTGGAGCGCGTGAAGGAATTGCTCGGCCTGTATCGGGCTCACCCCAACTGTCGGTTGGAGTGGATCGCCGCGCACTCCGGGAACCGCTGGAACGAGTACGCGGACAGCCTGTCGACCGCGTGGAAGCGGTCCGAGGTCTGAGGCGTTCCGGAAGACGTGCTTTCGGGCTCAGCAGCCGGCGATCGTCGATCCTCGTCATGTGCCGAAGGCGCGTGCCAACCGACGCGTGTCGAGCCGGACCTCGATCGTCCCCACCGAAGAAGGAGCTTGTTCCCGTAAGGCCTCGGCTTCTCGAGCGTCATCGGGCCGGTGATTCCGGTCGGCCGTTCGTGCACGCGTTCGAAGGCGTTCAGAACCAACTCCCCATCCTCGGGCTCGGCCTGCTGGTCGGTCGCGGGGGCCTCGTCTTGAGGGGAGAGGTCGGGCGGGGCGACGAGCAGGAGGGGCATGAGGGCGTGGACGCGCATGTCGCGATTCGACCCGTGCTTCGGGGTCGGGCGCGTGCGGGAACCCCACGCACCTTCGATCTGGCGACCATCACCAGTTCGATTCCCCGTAACCCTCGACATCGGGTCGGCAGCGCCACTTTCAGCTGAATACAGGGGCCGGGGGCGCGAACCTCTAAGATGCGTCCCCTGCGCAACGCACCATGCTCCTCCAACTCATGAACGCACCTCGTATCGTCCTCGCGATCCAAGCCGGTGGGGGTGGATCGTTCGGTGGCGGAGGTGGCGGCGGAGGAGGATTCGGCGGCGGGTTCGGTGGAGGAGGAGGCGGTGGGGACGGCGCCTTCGAGCTCATCGAGATCCTGATCCGCTTCGCGATCGAGATGCCCATCGTCGCGATCCCCGCGCTGCTCATGGTGGCTTTCGTCGTCTGGCATGGGGCGCGAGCGGGGTGGTTCCGGGTCCAGGACCACCGCGTGAAGCGCTTCCGGCTGGATCGCACCGGGCCCGCTCGGAAGGACGCGTCGAAGGTGTTGAGCCGCGATTCGATGTTCCAGGAGACCGAGTTCCT
>JAJDEX010000292.1 GCA_029259575.1 Planctomycetota bacterium
GCTCGAACAGCTTGTGCTTCATGTTCGGCAACAGGTCCGTGCCACCCGCGACGATCATCGCGTTCTTGCCGTGCTCGTCTAGGAGCGCGAGCGCGCCGTAGAGCGACTTGGGCTCCTGCAGGTCGAATGTGGGGAGTCGCAGCATGATCAGTTGTCTCCGACGCCAGCCGCGTCCATTCCGGTCTCGAGCTTCTCCTCGGTCTCGCGCTTCTCGCGCAGGCCGGCAAGCACTTTGGCGGGTGTGAACGGCAGGTCGCGCAAGCGCACGCCGACCGCGTCGAAGATCGCGTTGCCGAGCGCGGGGATCGACGAGTGCAGCGGTCCCTCGCCGGCTTCCTTGGCGCCGTACGGACCTTCGGGGTCGATGCTCTCGACGATGTAGGCCTCGATGTCCGGCGTGTCGATGGTGGTCGCCATGCGGTAGTCGAGCAGGCTGGGGCCGGAGTGCAGGCCGAAGCGGTTGACCTTGTGGTCCTCCATGAGCGCCTCGACGATGCCCATGTAGACCGAGCCCTCGATCTGGCCCGCGACCAGCATGGGGTTCAGAGCGCGGCCGCAGTCGTGGGCGCACCAGACCTTGGGGACGGTGATGCGGCCGGTCTCTTCGTCGACGTTCGCCTCGACGACGTGCGCCGTGAACGAGTACGCGGGCGAGGCACCGATCGTGCCGCCGCGGTAGTCGCCGCCCAAGGTGGGGGTGTTGTACGAACCGGTCGAGCCCAGCGTGTCGAACTTGGCCTCGGCGATGTGGAAGGCCTCGCGCATGCCGATGAATCGATCGGGGTCCTCGAGGTCGAGGGCCACCCCGCGCACCAGGCGCACGCGCTTGGGATCGCATTCCCATTCGGCCGCGATGGCCTCGACGACTTGGCTGCGTAGTTTGCGACAAGCGTCGATCGTGGCGTTGCCGACCATGAACGTGACGCGCGACGAGTAGGCGCCGAGGTCGACCGGACACAGGTCCGTGTCGGCGGCGACGACGCGCACGTGGTCGAGTTCGACGCCGAGCTCTTCGCACACGAGGTACGCGACGACCGAGTTCGAGCCCTGCCCGATGTCGTTGCCGCCGGTGAAGATCGTGACGACGCCGGAGCGATCGACCTTGAGCTGGATGCCAGCCTGGGGCATCGGGTTCGGATAGATCGGGTAGTTGGTGCCCGAGATGTACATCGAGCCGGCGACGCCGAGCCCTTGGCCGAAGGGCAGCTTCGCGCGCCGGTCCTTCCAGGTCGACGCGGCTTCGACCTGGTCGAGGCATTCCATGAAGCCGTTCGAGGTCACGCGTTGACCGTTGACGGTCTTGGTGTCGGTGCCCTGGAAGTTGCGGCGCCGGATCTCGATCGGATCGATGTTGAGCTTCACGGCGAGCTCGTCGAACTGCGTCTCGAACGCGAAGCGCGGTTGGACGGAGCCGTGACCTCGCTTCGGCCCGCACGGCGGCTTGTTCGTGAAGACGCGCGTCGAGTCGAAGTGGTAGTTCGGGAAGTCGTACGGTCCGGTCAAGAGCTGGCCGGAGTAGTACGTCGTGACGAGTCCGAACGAGCTGTACGACCCACCGTCGATCAGGATGTTCGCGTCGACGGCGCTGATGCGGCCATCCTTGGACGCGCCGGTCTTGTAGCGCATCTGCATCGGGTGACGGCCGCGGTGCGCGTAGAAGACCTCCTCGCGCGTCCACAGCATCTTGACCGGACGCCCGGTCTCCATCGCGAGCTTGGCGACGCAGAACTCGAGGCTGAACGGATCCGACTTGCCACCGAACGCGCCGCCCAGGCACGGCTGGATGACGCGGATGCGTTGGGGCGGCACGTCGAGCACGTGGCTGAGCGCGCGGTGTACGTAGTGCGTGATCTGGGTCGAGGACCAGAGCGTCAGCAATCCGTCCGCGGCGAAGCGTGCGACCGCGCAGTGCGGTTCGATCGCGGCATGCGTCGAACCGTGGAAGCTGTACTCGTTGTCGAGTACCACGTCGGAGGCTTCCAGCGCCGCCGCACAGTCGCCGAACTCGAGTTCGACGCGCTTGGAGACGTTGTTGTTCTTCTTGGTCTCGTGGATCGGCGGTTCGTCGCGCTGCAGGGCCTCGAGCGGGTCGAAGTAGGCGTGCAGCACCTCGTAGTCGACCTCGATCAGGCGCAGCGCGGCTTCCGCGGTGTCCTCGTCGATCGCAGCGACGGCGGCGACCTCGTCCCCGATGAAGCGCACCTTGTCGACTGCGAGCGCGTTCTCGTCGGGCGTCCACGGGATGACGCCGTACTTGGTCGGCATCGACTCGCCGGTGATGACCGCGTGTACGCCTTCCAGCGCGAGCGCCTTGGACGTGTCGATCGAGCGGATGCGCGCGTGGGCGTGGGGGCTGCGCAGCGTCTTCGCGTGCAGCATGCCAGGCAGGACGATGTCATCGGCGTAGATCGCCTCGCCGGTCGCCTTGGCCAACCCGTCCACCTTGCGGTGCGACTTGCCGATCATCTCGAAGTCGCCGCCCCAGGGAGCGCCGGTGCCGTGGTTGTCGCGAGCAGCCATCAGACGCCACCGCCTTGGATCGGCTCGGTCTTGCCCTTTGCGGGCCCGAGATTCGTCGCGCATGAGGCCCAGCAAGGTGTGGGCGCGTCGCCGCCGACCTCGTCGACCAAAGCGGTCTCGACGGCCTGGAGGATCTGGGTGTAGCCGGTGCAGCGACACAGGTTGCCGCTGAGCGCGTCCTGGATGTCGCGCTTGGTCGGCGCCTTGTTCTCGGTCAGGAGCGCGCGCGCCGAGAGCATCATGCCCGGCTGGCAGAAGCCGCACTGCAACGCGCCGCAGCGGTCGAAGGCGTCCTGGATCGGGTCGGCGCCTTGTCCGCCGTTCGCGCGGTGCGCCGGCATCAGACCTTCGATGGTCTGGACGTCCTTGCCCTCGGCGTTGGCGGCCAAGGTCAAGCAGCTGAGCACGGGCTTGCCGTTGACGAGGACGGTGCAAGCGCCGCAGTCGCCCTTGTCACAGCCCTGCTTCGAGCCCGTGAGCCCCAGCTTGTAGCGAAGGACCTCAAGGAGGGTCCAATGAGAGGGAGCCGCCGTGTCCAGCGTGTCCCCATTGACGTTCAATCGCAGCGAGCGCATCGGCGCATTGTCGCCGGTGGACGGGGGGGGAGCAAGGCCGGTGTGGGTCCCGGGACCCAGCAATCGAGTGCTGTGCTAGGGTCGACGCGCGATGACCGACTGGGACCCACTTGCGCACGCTGGATCAAAGGGCACTTTGGCGCGTTCGAGGTTTGGCTCGGGCGGGTTCTCGTGGAAGCTGGCGCTCCTTGCGTTGATGCCTGCGAGCTTGACCTTCTGGTATGGCCTCTGGCTCGGGATCGTCAACAACATGGGAAGGACGATGGCCGGTGCGCTCGGTCCTCCGATCTTGGGTGCCGGAGTCGTGTGGTTGATGGCGATGGACCTGATGGGACGGTCCGGAGGGCCAGGTAGCAGGATCCGATGGATCTGGTGTGGCCTCACATGCTTCGGGATCTGGCTCCTGGACAGCGCCGGATTCATGGTCGAAGGCGCCCTGTCAGGGTTCTGGATCCTCAACTACGCGCTCATCGTCTTCGTGACTTGCGTTCCGCTGTTGATCCAACGAAGTCAGCCGAGTCAACCGCAGCCCTGGAATCGATTCGGGCCTCTGGCCATGATCATCACGTGTACTGTGACGTGCACCCAGGTCGTGACCAGCGAGGACGATGCGTTCGCGCATCACGTGACCAACTGCTTCATCGGGATGTCCGGCGAGGCGTGGCTCGAGGAATTCGCAGACCTTCAGGTCAAGGTCTACGATTCAGAAATCCCACGTTCCTTGGGCAGCAAGATCACGGTCGATTCCTGGGAGGGCAAGTTGAGCATGAGCCCACGCCCTGGAATGGGTGGCTCCTACTTCGACTTCGAGGACGGGGTCCTGCAGGCCGTCTCCATCAATATTGACTAGGCCGATTCGGCCGGTCGGGTTGCAGCGAAGTTAGAGCACGACCCCGAATTCGAGTTGCTTGCCGGAGCGGGCGTCGACCAGGACGCTCTTTCCGCGGGTGAACTTGCCACCGACGCAGTTGTCGCCGAACTCCAGGATCTGCACGTCCGCGGGATTCTCGTAGTAGGGGAAACGTCCTCGTTGAAACGTGATTCGTAACCCGTCACCGCGGCCCGTGGTCATGTTCAGGATCTTGAAGGGCTTCTCCGTTGTCGCGAAGACCTTCGGAGACACGTACCACGCTGCACCCTCCTGTTCGCCGGGCCGGCGGACCAGGAAACGGTAGTACGTGAACCCTTCGATCTCAGAAGCCACCGCGACAGCGGCTCCATCAGCGTGCACATGTGTCCAGGGTGCCAGTGCCGCCTGCAGCAGAGTCTCGCCCGGGAGGAGTTCGTCGAGGGGCAAGCTGTACGTCGACACACCGTCCTCCACCTCCGCGACGATGCTCAGGGCTTCGCTCGCTTGCACCAAGGAGATCCGACGCCCGTCCTGCGTGACCGTCGTGTCGATCAGCTTGGGCTTGGGGGCGCCGGAACTGGCTAGGAAAGCGACCACAAGGGCCAGGATCGGACTCAAGGCGAACTGCAGTTGGGGGCGTGTCATGGTCGTGAGGGATACGGCGGACTCGGGCCTGCGTTAGAGGTGTTCCAATCCCGCGTATCGCCTCCATTCCTGCGCCAGGTCGTGCTCTCCCGCCAAGCCCGCCGGATCGAGCGTTCAGAGCACGACTCCGAACACGAGCTTCTTGCCGGTCCGTGCGTCGACCAACACGTTCATTCCACCGACGAACTTGAGGCGTCCCCCGCAGTTCTCCGAGAATGAGATCACCCGGACGTTGTCGGGTTCGTCGTAGAAGGGGAAGCTCCCCCGCTGGAACGTGAGGCGCAGGGAATCCGTGCTGTGCGGTGTCAAGTTCAAGATCATGAACGGCTCTCCCGTCGAAGCGAAGATCGTCGGGGACACGTACCAGGAGCCGATGCCGACCTTTCCCGGTTGGCCGAGGAGATAGCGGTAGGAGGTGAGTCCGTCGAGCTCCGTCGCAACGGCGACCACCGCCTTGTCAGGATCCAGCCCCTCCAGGGAGCCGATGGCTGCCTGCACCAGGGTTTCGCCTGGCAGGAGTTGCTCGAGGGGCAAGCTGAACCTCGAGTCCCCGGCTGCGGTCTCGACAACGACGCTCAGCATCTCGCCTTCTTGCACCAAAGAGATGCGTCGACCGTCGTGCGTGACGGCTGTGTCGATGAGCTGGTGGTCGGTCCCGCCGACGCCAGCGAGCCATGCGATCAGAAAGGCAAGGACCGGGCTCAAGGCGAGTTGCAGTTGGGGGCGTATCATCGTGAGGACGTGTCTCGGGGGCATGGGGGGGAGGATCGTGACTCCTGTGGAGTCGATGTCCTGAAGGGCACCGGACCTTGCGTTCCG
>JAJDEX010000293.1 GCA_029259575.1 Planctomycetota bacterium
ACTTCGCCGGCACGCCCTCGTTGGGCATCCGCGCCGTCGACCTGGCGCGCATGTCCGAACGTCTCGAGCCCGGCTGGTTCCGCGCCATGCTGCTGGATCCTCGCTCGGTCAGCACCGGCACTCGCATGGTCCAGCTCTGGGACGAGGGTCTGAGTCCCGTCCTGGACGTCTACGACGGCGATCCGTTGCGGCAGATCGACGCGATCTGGCACCTGCTGTCGTTGGGCCAGGACATGCCGCGACCGATCGGACTCGAGGCGGACGACGCCGCCTTCGAGTTGATACCGATGTCGGGTGCGCTGTCCTGCGGCGTCTTCATGCAGGACCTCAGTCCGCGCACCGTTGTCGTCGGATTCCCCGAGCTCGTGCACTACGCGTACGACGTCGAGCATGGACGACTGGGCAAGGTCTGGCGTGGGCGCTTCTTCAACGCGAGCGGCTCGTGGAAGGGGCGCGCGGGTCAGCTGCAGATCCCGCCGTCGGCCGAAGCGTACGAGCCGCCGCGAGGCATGCCGCTGGCCACGTTCCCCGATGGATCCAAGGTCCAAGCGTGGCCGAGCGCCGTCGGAAAGGCGGCCGGGTTCTCGGCCTGGCGTCGCACGTTCGCCGACGACGACACCCCGACGTTCTGGTCCGACTGGGACGAGCGGGTCGTCGCGGAGACGTTGACGCCGCGCGAGGGCGGGGACCGCATGGTGCGCACCTTCGAGGTCTGGTCGGCAGACCCTGACGAGGCGATCTGGTTGCGCGTCGATCCCGCGTGGTCCGGAACTTTGCACGGTTCCGATGGCGACGTGTTCTCGTTCGGCGGCGAGGCCGGGTACCCACTGGATGCGCATCCCACGCGCATCCTCGAGCACAAGACGCGGGACGGTCAGATCGAACACCGCGTACGACTCGCATCGCAGCCCGGCGTGGCGCCCAAGCCGGGCCTGGACAACGTCTACCGCGTGACCCTGGAGTTGAATTGGTGAAGCCTCTCTGTGGATTCGTTCTCGCAGTCCTCGGCTGGGCTGCTCCGACCAGCGACCTGAGCTGGCAGTCGGACGCTCCGTCCGTGTCTTTGACCAAGGGCGAGGCTCGTCATTGGACGATCGACACCCTGCCGATCCCGGACGACGTAGTGCTCGAGGTCAGCGCTCTGGCCGTTTGGCAAGTGACTCGCATTTTGATAGCGACTCGCAGGGGCGAGGTGTTCTTGGTCGACGGTGCATTGGACGGCACGCCGATGGACGCGACCTTCAAGAAGGTCATGACCGGCCTGCAGGAGCCCCTTGGATTCCTCGTCGAGGACGACGCGAACGTCCTGGTCGTCCAGCGCGGGGAACTCTCGCGGCTGACCGATGTGGATCACGACGACCACTTCGAATCGCTCGAGACCGTGTGCGACGACTGGCGCGTCGGCGGCAACTATCACGAGTACAACTTCGGCCCCGTGCGCGACGGCGACGGGGACCTGTGGATCACCACCAACCGCGCGTTCGGCGATACGCCGTTCGGCGCCCACAACTGGCGCGGGTTCGCGCTGCGCATCACCGCGGACGGCACGATGATCCCGGAGTGCTCCGGATTGCGGTCACCGGCGGGCGTCCAGACGAGTCCCTGGGGCGACGTCTTCTACACCGACAACCAAGGCGAGTGGTGCAACGCCAGCAAGCTCAGCCAGCTGATCCCCGGTTCGTTCCACGGTCACCCCTACGGCATCGCGTCGACCCGGGAGGAGCTCTGGAAGTACGACGAGGTGAAGCCTCCGCCGAACCACGTGTTGATGGCCGACGCCGCCCAGCGTTCGCCGCACTTCCAGTTGCCGGCGGTGTGGTTCCCGTACGACAAGGTCGGCCGCAGTCCGGCCGGTTTCGCTTGGGACACGACGGGCGGCAAGTTCGGTCCCTTCGAAGGCCATCTGTTCGTGACGGATCAGTACGGCGCCGAGGTCGTGCGCGTTTCGCTCGAACAGGTGAACGGCCATTGGCAGGGCGCCGTCTACCCGTTCCGCAAGGGCCTCGCCTGTGGCGCCATTCGATGCGAGTTCGCGCCCGACGGTTCGCTGCTCGTCGGCGAGACCGATCGAGGTTGGGCGAGCAAGGGCTACCAGACGTACGGGCTGGAGCGCATCGCCTACAGCGGTACGCTGCCCGCTGAGTTGCACACGATGTCGGCGACGCCGGATGGATTCGAGTTGCGCTACACGGTCCCCGTCGATCGTGAGCGCGCGCAGGATCCCGAGCGTTATCACCTGGAGAGCTACACCTACCTGCACCAGTCCGACTACGGCAGCCCCGAGGTCGAGAAGGAGACGCTCACGATCACGTCGTGTGCCGTGTCCGAGGACGGCCGGACCGTGCGCCTGGTGGTGGACGGGCTGCGCACCGCCTTCGTCCACGAACTCCACCTGGACGAACAGCGCACCGCGGAAGGTGCCGCGTTGCTCCACGATCGTGCGTACTACACGTTGATCGAGCGACCGGCTGCGAAGGACTAGCGCTGGTCCGACGTGTGAACGTGCTGGGCTCTCCGTGAGTTCCGGGAGCCTGTTCGGGAGCCCCGTGTCCGTCGGACGTGACGAACCAGGTGCTCCCGGACGGGAGTCTAGACCCCGCTGGTGCCCAGAGCGTTGGCTTCGCCCGAGCCTTCGTCGGTCTTCCACCAATCACCTTCGGCGACCTCCAGGATGCCCTCCTGGAAGGTGCGTGGCTTCCAACCCAGTTCTTCCTGGGCAGGACCGATGTTGTGCTCGTGGTGCAGCGAGAAGTACCCGGCACCGCGACGCTCCTTGGTGACGTCCATGATCAGTCCTTTCAGGAAGATCGCGCGCTGGACCCACTTGCGGGGAATGTTGCGTCGCTTGACCTTGCCGCCCGTGACGCGGATGCACGTGTCGACGAACTCGTTGAAGGAGATGCCCTCGGGACCGGCGATCTCGTACACGCGGTAGTCCTCCTTGCCGCGCTCATAGTCGAAGAACAGAACGATCGCCTCGACCATGTCGTCGACGTGCACCGGGTTGATCTTGGACAGACCTTCGTGGGGGATCCAGTAGGAGCCCTTCTCGGCACCGCACTTGCGCAACAGCGGCGCGGTGTGGCGGTAGTCCTCGCGGCCGTACACGAGCGTCGGACGGAAGCTGACCCAAGGCAGTCCCGAGCCGCGGAAGATCTTCTCCTGGACGCGCTTCGAGTCGCGGTAGTAGGAGTAGACCGGCATCCCGATCACCGCGGACGAGACCAGGATGAACTGATGCCCCTTGGCCGCGCGCGCGCGCGCGTCCTCGACCAGGATCTCGCTGCCCGTCACGTTGACGGCCTGCATCTGCTCCTGGGTGAAGTGGTCGTGGGCACTCGCCAGGTGAATCGTGTAGTTCGCGTCCTGCTGGAAGCCCTGCATCGCCTCCTTGTCCGTCAGGTCGGAGACGTGGACCTCGAGGTTCGGATGCTCGGACGGCGAAAGGGCCGACGCGCGTCCGGGTCGTACGAGCGCGCGGACCTCGTGACCGTCGTTCAGGAGACGACGCATCAGGAAGCGGCCGATGAACCCGGTACCACCGGTGAGAGCGATCTTCATGGTCTGGGGAGATGCAGGCGTGGACCGCGCGGCTCCCTGGGGAGCTGAGTCGCAGGGGAGACGGGGAGTGGGGGCGGTCCGGGACGACTCGGGCAGGAGATCCTGCACGAGCGGCGGGGTGATCCTAACGCCCTTCCCGGGTGGTCTCCACCACGGCCCGCAGGCATCGATCCGGAGTCTCGATCGCGGACGTGAAAGTGTGCTTCCACGTGCTGCATTCCGCAGCGAGCCTCGGGTTCGGCATCATGAGGTCATGCACACCGACTCATGCGACGTTCCGATCGGCATCCTGTCCGCGCTGAGGGGCGAACTGGGGTCCTGGCCCGGGCGCGCCGAGCGGACCAGGAGAATCGCCGGTCTCGACGTGTTCGAGTCGAACCGCGGTGACCGCCCGGTCCTGGCGACGGTGGCGGGTGTCGGCAAGGTCGCCGCGGCCCATGGCGCCAGCGTATTGATCACCGCGGGCGCTCGGATCCTGTTGATCGTGGGCACGGCCGGAGGGCTGAGGCGTGGTCTGGTGCCTGGAACGATGGTTCATTGCAGGACCGCCTTCCAGGCCGATCTGGCGGTGCGCGAGACCCGTCAGGTCGAGGCCGATCCGGATCTGCTGGCGGCGTGGTCCTCGGTCACGGCTGGCGAGACGGGGTGGTTCTTGACCGCCGATCGTCCCGTTCTGACACCCTGGCGCCGATTCCGACTGGCGCGGGCCTTCGCCGGTCCGTGCGTCGCGGACATGGAAACGGCGGCGGCAGGGGCGGTCGCACACCGTGCTGGGGTGCCCTGGGCGGCCCTGCGAGCGGTGACGGACCGTGCCGGGTGGGGAGCGTCTCTAGGGTTCCGGAAGAACTACCCAGGTCAGGCGGGTCGGGCTGCCGATGCGGTGGAGGGCCTCCTGCGGGTCCTCGCCTCGACATCGGGGTTGAACCCCGCAACGTCCGAACCCCGATCGCGGCCTTAATGCTCCGCTCCTCGATGGGCTGGTATCCTTTCCCAATCTCCCCGGACGTCCTCCCCGTCCTGGCGGCGACTCCTGCACCTTGCGACCCCCTCGCTCTGCAGAGATCGTTGTGCCCGGACGTCGGAGCGTCTCGAACCGCTTCGCACCTAGACTTGCAACCATGACGAGGGCCGGCACATTCGTACGCCGTAACTTCGAGCCCCTGGTCCTTTCGGCCCAGGTGCTGCTCGACCTCGTCACCGTC
>JAJDEX010000294.1 GCA_029259575.1 Planctomycetota bacterium
GTCGAGATGTTCGGGACGTTCCTGAGCGCCCTCGCGTGGCCCGCCGAACTGCCGTTCTTCCGCAACGTCTGGAAGGTGATTCCGGACGGCGACCCGCGGTGGCAGATGGCCTTGGTCGCCACGGCCGTGTTCGTGGTCAGCGGTGCGATCGCCCTGATGCGTCGTCAGACCCGCGTCCTGGTCGCTCTGATCGCGATCCTGGCGGTGCTGGCGCCGACCTTGATCAATTACGAAGGCGCCGGAGCCTGGCCGGTCACCGACCGCGCCCTTTATGTCGCTTGCGTACCGTTCGGAGCACTGCTCGTCGCGCTACTGACGCGTTGGTTGCCGAGCTTCGTGTCCCTCACCTTGATCGGTGCGATCTGCGTGGTGTTCACGATTCGCTCGTTCGACCAAGCCAGCACGTTCGCGTCGAACGAGGCCTTCTTCCGCCGCGCCGTGGCCGAGAGCCCGCTGGTTCCGAACGCCCACAACCAACTCGGCCGCATCCTGATCGATCAACACCGCATCACGCCGGATTCCGAGTACGCGGATGAGGCATTGCTGCACTTCTTGATCTCGCTGTCGCTGGGTCACGACTATGAAGAGCACGCTCTGAAGCTCGGCCCCGAGGACTCGGTCGTCGATCGCCTGAACGAAGCGTTGCAGTTGATCAATCCGAAGGGGCTCGGCAGGCGCAAGAACCCCAAGGAGGACCCACACGTCATGGTGTCGGTCTTCGACCGCGTCCAGGCGAACCTCGGCCAGGGCCACTGCTATCTGTTCAACGCCGAGAAGAACCCCGATACGGATTATGCGCAGGCCGAGGCGATCTTCCGCGCGGTGATCGAGTTCATCCCGACCGACGGCGGAGCGTGGGACGGCCTGGGCGTCGCGTTGTCGGCGCAGGGCAAGTACGACGAAGCGCACGAAGCGTTCGGCAATGCGACCAAGTTCGATCCGGGCAACGTCACGCCGTGGAAGAACATGGCGATCAACCTCTCCAACTCGGGCAAGATCGACGAGTCGCGGCGCGTGGCCAAAGAGGCTTTGTTCCGCGATCCGCTGGACAAAGAACTGCACTTCCTGTTGGCGCGCAACCTGATCGATCTGGGCCAATTCGATCGCGCGAAGACCGAGCTTGAGGAACTGCGCCGTTTGGATGCCAAGGACTCGGGTGTGCCCTATCTCGAAGGGATGGTCGAGCTGAATCGCCGCAACTGGCCGGGCGCGTTGGAGCGTTTCGACCAGGCGATCGCGATCGAGGAACGTTTGGCCTTGGCGCACCAGGGCAAAGGACTCGCGCTAGCGCAGATGGGACAACGCAGCCCGGCCGTGCAGGCCCTGGGACGCGCTTGTGAGCTGAACCCGAAGTCGTATGTCTCGCACTACAACCTGGCGAGTCTGTTGTTGGCCGACCCGAACACGCGCGATTCGGCGTTCGGTTATCTCGAGATCGCTTATGCGTACTCTCCTGCGGACAAGAACCGTCCGCTGCTGCGGGAACAACTGATCGTGTTCGTGCAGGACAACCCGGACAAGCTGTATGGACTAGGCCGTTTGGACCAGGCGCGCGGCGACCTCGAAGCGGCCTTGTTCTGGACCGAGTTGCTGTTGAACGTCCCGAGTCCGTGGGGTCAGCAGCTCGAGACCGTCCGCAAGTTCCGTCGCGGCAAGGTGCGCACGATGCGCGGCAGCATCCTGGAGCGCATGGATCGTACGAACGATGCAGCGGTCGAGTACACCGCAGCGCTGGCCCAGAACCCGGACGACCTGTGGGCCAACCACAACCTCGCGGCGATCTATCTGTTCCAACTGAAGGAACCGAAGCTCTCGTTGCCGTTGACCCGCAAGGCGCTGACGCTGCTCGATCAGGCCGGCGAGATGGCCCCCGCCGTTCAATCACGCTTGAAGGCGATGGAAGAGCACGCGATGCGCGGCTCCGGTGAGTTCATGGGCCCACAGATCCCGGACAACGTGATCGCGCCGTTGGACGGTGGGCGTTGAGCCCGATTAGACAGGGTCATGCATTTGATCCGTCCCTTGAACTCGAAAAGTATTTACTTATACTTACCAGCCTAAGCGAGGGCATCACCTCGGATCCATCCGGAAACCGAATGCTCTCACAATTACCCTACTTAGGCCCAACTATGCGAATTCGCGCAATCTTGACCTGCCTCCTCCCCCTTGCATTCATGGTGCTTCTTACGGGGCCAGCAATGGCAGACAACCCCCCGACACAGATCCCTGATGGAACCTACGCCGTAACAGCAGGGGATCCAGACAATGACGGATCCATGGCCGTAACGGATGGCGGTGAAACGATCCATCGTGTCGAGAGCGATGGCGATGGAAGCGTCTGGATTTGGGACGACGCTACGAAGGTCTATCGCAAGCAAGGCGAAACCTCGACTACGATGACCGTTCGGAAATACCCCCCGCCCGCAGAGCCCCCCCCGGGCAGCACCCCGCCGGATCGCTATGGATTCGCAATCACTACACCAACTGGACCAACCGGTGGAGGCACAGCAACAGCCAAGGGCTAACCACCTGCACCGGGCTCCTCGCTCTTCCCCTGGTGGGGAGCCCTCAACCCATGTACCCCTGAAATAGTAATGGCCTTCGAGATAGACCATCAGACAGCTAGCCGAGCGGCAGCGGCCTCGATAGCCACAGCCCTATTGGGGGTTGTCGCCTGGATGCTGCTCGACGCATCACCCCTTGCTCAAGTCTCACCTAGAGCAACTCGGGAGAACCCAGGCCTCGAGCAAGGATCCAGTGACATCCTAGTTGGCAGGAGTGTAGGTGAAGCCGCTCGGCATGACCCTAACAGCGACCCCAGGGAACGC
>JAJDEX010000295.1 GCA_029259575.1 Planctomycetota bacterium
GCCGAGGTCATGACGCCGCGCACCGAGATCACTGCGGTCGACGTCGCGAACGGCGTCGAGGCCGCGGAGGCCCTGGCCATCGAGAACGGCAAGTCCCGACTTCCGGTGTTCGAAGGCAACATCGACACGATCATCGGAACGGTCTCGGCCTTGGACATCGCCGGAGCCCGGGCCAACTCCCAGGTCGGGGAAGCAGGCCTGCGCGCGCTCCTGCGTCCGCCTGTCCTGGTTCCGGAGACCAAGCTCGTCTACGACCTGCTCCAGGACTTCCGCGACCGCCGCGAGAAGATGGCGATCGTGGTCGACGAGTACGGGGGAACCGCGGGGCTCGCGACGGTGACGGACGCGATGCGCGAGATCTTCGGCGACCTCGCCGAGCCGGTGGACGACGAGGACTTGATCCTTACGCTCGCCCCTGGCTGCTTCGCCGTGCCCGCCGCACTGCACGTGTCGGACGTGAACGAGAGCCTCGGCCTCGACCTGCCCGAGGAAGAGGACTACGAGACGCTCGCCGGATTCGTCCTGGCCAAGCTGGGGCATCTGCCGAAGCAAGGCGAAGGATTCGAACACGACGGCGTGCGCTACGACGTCGCCGAGGCCAGCGATCGGCGGGTGCTGTTGGTGCAGGTCTCCAAGGTGGCGTGATGGGTCGCACGGTGGACCGCGCGCTGATCCTGGGGCGCACCCCCTGGAGCGAGTCGTCCTTGATCCTGCACGTCATGACCGAGCGACACGGCTCGGTGCGCATGCTGGCGCGCGGCGCGTACCGCAAGACGTCCCGCCTGTACTGCAAGCTGGACCTGTTCGACACCTTGGAGTTGACGTGGCGCGAGCCGTCGAGCGGCGTGGGTCTCGGCGACCTGAGCGACGCGGACGTCCTGCACCGCCGCAAGCGACCGCGCCAGGACCTGGATGCTTACGAGGCCGCCCTGACCTGCCTCGAGCTGGTCGCCCTCGCCGCACGACCGGCCAACGTCGAGACGGGCCTCTTTCGATTGCTTCTGGGCACCATGGCGGCGCTCGAGAACCCCGAGGTGCGTCCGGCCCTGGCCCTCGTGCGCTTCGAACTGGGCTTCGGGGTCGAGTTGGGCATCGCACCGAGCCTCGCCCAGTGCGCAGCTTGCGGCGGTCCGGCTCCGGCGGCCCAACCCGCCTCGGGCGGTGCAGGGCCCCGTGTGGCCTTCTCGGCGGGTGCCGGGGGGCGACTCTGCAATCCCTGCGCCCATGAAGCGCGACGTTCCGGGCGACGAGTCGGTAGTCTGCCGGTCCGCGTCCTCGAAGCGGCGGCCTCCTTGCTGGACGGCACGCCGCCGGATCCCGCATCCGCCGACGACCTGGTCCCGCGCCTGAGGGACTTCATCGGCCGCTTCCTCGACTACCACCTCGAACACCGCCCGCGCGCGCATCGCCGCTTCCTCGCGCGCGCCAACCGCAACGCTCCCGCCTCGACCTGATGTTCGCCCTTCGCTGGATCGCCTTCGCGCTCCTCACCCTTCCGCTCCTGACCGCATGTGGCTCGAACGCCGTGCGCCCGGGGAGCTTGCCCAATTCCTACGACCTGGACGAAGTCCCGCTCGAGGTCGCCGCGGCACGCGACGAGTTGGCGCGCGCCGAAGGTGAGGACGTCCGCTTCGCCCTGGGTCGCCTGGACATCGCCATCGACACCAACGGCCTGTCGAACGACCAACAGCGCGAGATCCAGCAACTGCGCACGCGCGCGGCCCAAGCGCGCCTGCAGGAGCTCTCCGGTGGCGAACCGAGCCGAACGAACGCCCGCACGCTCGAGGCCATCGCGCAACTGGAACTGCCGGGCGAACTCGCCGTGCGGCTGACCGTCGAAGCTGCGAGTCAGTGGCTGGCGATCGGGGAACGCCGCAAGTCGTACAAGGTGCTGAAGAAGCTCGACGAGCAGTATCCGTTGCACGCGGAACGCCTCGCCGCCGGATCGATCTTGGCGGAAGCCGGGTTGTCGCTCGCCTACGACACCGGCTGGTACGGCCTGTTCTTCGACTACGCCGCGCTCGCCCCCGATGTGCTGGTCTACTTCACGACGAACTACCCCGACCACCCGCGTGGCCCCGAGGCGTACCTGGCCCTCAGCCACAGGCACGAAGAGAATCGTCGGTGGGACTCGGCGATCTTGAACCACGAGGACCTGATCCTCTTCTATCCCAACTCCCCGGAAGCGATCGAGAGCCGCGCGCACGTTCCGCGCCTGCGACTGGCGATGCTGGCCAGCCCGGAGTACGACCGCGGCGTGCTCGTGCTCGCGCGCACCGAACTGGATGCTTGGTTGGCCGACAACCAGGACATGGGGCATCCGATGGAAGCCAGCGTCAAACTCGACCGCCTCGACTGCATCCAGCGCCTGGCGGACAACGACCTCTCGGTGGCGCGGTTCTACGACAGGGTCGACAACGCGACCGGCGCCCAGTTCCATGCGCGCCGCGCCGTCGAACTCAGCCGCGACGGTGGAGACATCAAGCAGATCCAGGAAGCCGAAGCGCTGCAGGCCAAGGTCGCGGCCGAAGGAACCACACCGTGAAACGCTGGATCGTCATCGCGGGTCTCCTGGGACTGGTTGGCTGTGGACTGCAACCGCGGGTGGCCATGGGTCCGGAACCGCGCTCCATCGGGGTCGAGATCTTCGCGAACGACTCCCGCGAGCCGGACCTGGAGCGCACGCTCCACAAGGAGATCAGCCGCGCCGTGCAGCAGTACATCGAGGGCGACCTGCGACGTCCGTCCCAGGCGGACCTCGTCATTCGCGGACGAATCCTCGAATGGCGAACGCGGGGCGGTGTACGGGACCGCGAGAACATTCTGAGGGAACAGGGCGTCACGATTCTGCTGCAAGGCGAACTCGTGGATCGGTTGAGCGGCGAGGTCATGGCCGGCCCGCTCAAGGAGTCGATCGACGTCGGGTTCCTGCTCGAGGGGGTTGAAGCCCGTCGCACCGGATCCGCGCGTGCGCTGGCCAACCTGGCCGATGCCCTCGTCCTCGACCTCGCCGCACATGCGAATCGCAACGCCTCGAAACCCGCTCCGGACGCACTGGACCCCCATGCGGGCCATGCGCACGATCATGGGGTGCCGCCCGAGGCCAGCCCTGGGGCGAACTGACGCCAGCTTCACGAAAGTGATGCGCCCTCCGGGCCCCGGGCACCTAAACTCTGCGCCGCGCCCCCGGCAGCGACGGACGGATCCGATTCCGCCCCAAGATCACGGATCCAGGATCCGTTCCAAGGACTTCGCATGGAAGTCCGCCACCGCGCCTCCCTATCAGGCCTCCGCAAGCGCTCCCCCGGCTCCCTCCGAGCCCGGGAACACGCCGTGGACCCATCGTTCCTTTTCCGGGCCCATCCAGCGGCCTCCTCATGGCCGCCAAGGCCGATTACACTGATCCCTACAGTCCCCCGCAGTTCCGTCCTGGAGTGATGGAGCGGGAAGGACGATACAGAGCCCATGGCGGATAGTCCGACACCTCAGGGGGATAAGGCCAGACGGCCCCGTCCTTTCGGCACGTTCCTGATCTTCCTCATGATCCTCGTGGTCTTGTTGGTCGCTTTCGGGTCGTCGCAGCTTTCGAAGCCGAAGACCGTCTCCCAGGACGAGTTCGGGTGGAACCTCTACACCGGTGCTTACGCATCGATCGAGCTCAAGGGTGGCAACGACGTCACCGCGGTGCTGCGTGACGGCGGTGACGGGCCGACCCGGCACAAGACGAGCTTCACGGATGCGTCGCTGATCGAGCGGCAGATCCAGGACGCCAAGGCCATGGGGCAGATCCGCACGGTCGAGGTGTCCGACCTCATCAACGCGATCGGCCTGGACCTCTTCCAGCCCGAGATCCACCGGCACCTGACAGCCACCAAGCGCGCCGTGCAGACGCGACCGGAACGTCAGGGCGAGAAGCCCGAGGCCGTCGTCGACACGCTGCTGCCGCAGACCGACCTGATGATGATCGAGGGCACGGCGCAGGCCGCCGCCGCCTGGGCCGCCCAACCGGCCGCCCCCGCGAACATCCTCGACCTGCCCGAGCACTCCGGCACCATCTGGTTCCGCGTCGACGAAGCGCGCAACCTTGGCGACCTGAACAAGTTCCTGAAGGATGAGGGTTCGATCGCGGACCCCCACCGCTTCGACCTGACCGAGGGCGGCGGCACGTCGCACGGCCAGGCCGACACGACGTTGACGAACATGTTGATCCTGTGGGGTCCGTGGGCGTTGATCTTCTTCGTGTTCCTGCTGTTCATGCGCCAGATGCGCAACCAGGGCAGCGGCGCAGGCGTGATGAGCTTCGGCCGCAGCCGCGCGCAGATGTACAACAAGGAGAACCACACGGGCGTCACCTTCGACGACGTGGCGGGTGCTCAAGAGGCCAAGGAAGAGGTCCGCGAAGTCGTCGAGTTCCTCAAGAACCCCGGTCGCTTCACGCGCATCGGTGGACGCATCCCGCGCGGCGTGCTGCTCAACGGCCCTCCCGGCTGTGGCAAGACGTTGCTCGCCAAGGCGATCGCCGGCGAGGCCGAGGTCCCCTTCTTCTCGATCAGCGGTTCCGACTTCGTCGAGATGTTCGTCGGCGTCGGCGCCAGCCGCGTGCGCGACCTGTTCAAGCAGGCACGCGAGAACTCCCCGTGCATCATCTTCCTGGACGAGATCGACGCCGTCGGTCGCCGTCGCGGAAGCGGCATGGGCGGCGGTCACGACGAGCGCGAGCAGACGCTGAACGCGATCCTCGTCGAGATGGACGGCTTCAGCACGGACGAGGGCATCATCGTCGTCGCCGCGACGAACCGCCCGGACGTGCTCGACCCCGCGCTGATGCGCCCCGGTCGTTTCGACCGCGAGGTCACGATCGACCTGCCCGACCTCGAAGGTCGTCGCCACATCCTCGACGTGCACCTCGCCAAGGTCAAAGCCGTTCCGACGGTCGACTCCAAGATCCTCGCCAAGTCCACGCCCGGTTACTCCGGCGCCGACCTGGCCGCGATCGTCAACGAGGCGGCGATCATGGCCGTCCTCGACAAGGAGGAGGCCATCGAGATGCGCCACCTCGAGGAAGCCGCAACCAAGGTGCGCTACGGTCGCAAGAAGATCGCGCGCAACATCGAAGCGGACGACCTCGAGATCACCGCCTACCACGAGGCTGGCCACACGATCATCGCCGCGAAGATCCCCGAGGTGGACATGCCTCACAAGGTCACGATCGTCCCGCGTGGACGCGCGCTCGGCTCGACGATGATGCTCCCCGACCGCGAGAGCTATCACATGCAGCGCAAGCGCCTCCTGGGCCAGCTCGCCATGGCGTTCGGCGGCCGCATCGCCGAGGACGTCTTCTGTGGCGACATCTCCGCGGGTGCCAGCGACGACATCAAGCGAGCCACGGAACTGGCGCGCGCGATGGTCACCGAGCTCGGCATGAGCGACAAGGTCGGACCGATCAACTACGGCGACCGCCAGGGTTCCGATTTCCTCGGCACCGAGTTGATGAGCGGCAAGTGGCACTCCGAGGAGACCGCCCGCGTCATCGACGAAGAGGTCGAACGGATCCTGCGCGAGGCCTACCAGGTCGCCCAGGACCTGATCGCGGTCGAGACGCCCGCCATCGAGCGCCTGACGCAGGCGCTCCTGAAGTACGAGACCCTGGACCGCGGCGAGATCATGCGCCTCATCGACGGCACCGAGCCGGCCGACCTGCGTCCCGACGAGCCGTCCAAGCCCGCCGCGCGCAAGACGGAGTCCAAGTCGGATCCGAAACCGGAAGCGGACGGTCACGAGGACCTGGGCGGCCTCTCCGGCGAAGCCGGTCTGTCCCCCGCCTAGCGGACGCGTTCCAACCCGTGCCTGCCGAGCGAGCCGAGTCCCCTCCTGAACGCTTCGGCGGGACGGCGTTCTCGGACGCGGCCATCACGACCGGCCGCGGGGGTTGCGAACTCCCGCGGACCCCTCCCCGGCTCATGGGGATCGTCAACGTCACGCCCGACAGCTTCAGCGACGGGGGCCTGCATGCCTCCCCCGAGGCGGCGATCGAACATGGACGGCGCTTGCACGCCGAAGGTGCGGACCTCTTGGACGTGGGCGGCGAATCCACCCGTCCCGGCGCCACGACGGTGGACCCGGCCGAGGAACTCGAACGGATCCTGCCCGTCATCGAGGCCCTCAGCGACCTGCCCATCCCCATCAGCGTCGACACCCGCAAGTCGTCGGTGGCCGCGGGTGCGGTCCGAGCGGGCGCGACCTGGATCAACGACGTCAGCGGCGGCACGTTCGACCCGGAGATGTTGAGGACCGCGGCGGCCCTGGACGTTCCCTACGTGGCCATGCACTGCCAAGGTGCACCCGAGGTCATGCAGGCCGATCCCCGGTACGGGGACCCCGTGGCCGAGGTGCGGGAGGCCCTGCGCCTCCGTGGTCGAGCCTGCCTGGAAGCGGGAATCCGACTCGAGAACCTGGTGCTGGATCCCGGGATCGGCTTCGGCAAACGCCTCGAGCACAACCTGGCCCTGCTGCGCCGCCTGGAGGAGCTCCGCTCCCTGGGGTGCCCGCTTCTTCTTGGGGTCTCCCGCAAGTCCTTCATCGGACACCTCACGGGAGCCGAAGAACAGAGGGACTGGTTGGCCGAAGGTCGCCACGACCGGCCCCAGGATCGCATCGGTGGTACGGTCGCGGCGGGACTCGCCTGCGTTCAGCGTGGAGCAGACGTGATTCGCGTCCACGACGTTCGCATCATGCGTGAGGCGCTCCTCGTGGCTCGCGCGCTCCAGGCTCCGGAAACGGGTCCTGGAGTCGACTGAGCCCACGCCGATCGGACCGCCCGCATCCCCATGGAATTCCCCCACTTCGCCTTCAGCGCAGTTCTGCAAATCCTGATCTTGTCAGGTGGCGCGCTGCTCATGATCTCGTTCCTGCGCACCGCGCGCGGAACGGGAATGCTGCGTGGTATGGCGGTCACCTTGGCCGTCGGCGGACTCGGCTTGTGGGGCATCGCGTGGTACCTGGAACTCGAGGAACTGAAGCACGTGCTGCAGGCGATCCTCGAGGTCGCCGTCATCGTGCTGGCGATCCTGTTCCACCCCGAACTGCGCCGCGGGATCATGAGCCTCGGCGACAACCGATTGCTGGGTCGCTTTCTGCGCCCCGATCGGCGCGATGTGATCCAGGAGGTCGCGGACGCGGTCGTCTCGATGGCGAAGCGCCGCGAAGGCGCGTTGATCGCGTTCGAGATGCGGCAACCCCTCGACGGCTTCGCCGAACGCGGCGTGCGCATCGACGCCGAGGTCAACCGCCTCTTGATCGAGAACCTGTTCCACCACGGCACGCCGCTCCACGACGGTGGCGTCATCATTCGCGGCGAGCGGGTCGTCGCCGCCGCATGCATCTTCCCGTTGACCGAGAACCGCGACATCTCGAAGTCGACCGGTACGCGTCACCGCGCGTCGATCGGCCTGACCGAGGAAACGGATGCGGTGACCGTCACGGTGTCGGAGGAGACCGGCGCCATCGGAGTCTGCAAGGGCGGTGAGCTCGACCGGCGCGTCGCGCGCGACACGGTCGCCGAAGTCCTGCGCGAACGGTTGGGAGAAACGGACCCGACCGACGCGCAAGGGCCCCGCCGCAGTTGGGTCAGCGCGCTCTTGGGCGCGCTCGTCTCGCGACCGGGCGAGAAGATCGCGGCCCTCATGCTGGGTACGATCATCTTCTTCACGGCTTGGAGCGCGGTGCGTACCCAGGAGGGCTTCATCCTGGACGTCAACGTCGTGTCCAAGGGCTCCGGCTTGCCCACGCTCGTCCCGGACAAACTCACGATCGTCGTCCCGGACAACGTCAGCCTCGAGTTCCTCGACAAGGCCAGCAAGAACGGGATCTGCAAGCTCGACGTCGATGCCGAACGCGAGAAGATCAACCGCTTCAAGGGCAACCAGTTCGGCGCGCGGCTGGAGATCCAGGGCGGCGAGACGGGCATCCGTACGGTCTCGATCTCGGACCTGACGTGGGTCCTGGGCAACGAGCAGTACGACGAGGACCTCGACGTCGAGTGGGGTTCCGAGCAGCTCCGGCTGAACCTGCGACAACTGGGTCTCGTCTCCGTGACCCCGAAAGCCGAGCACGTCGTGATCAACACGGACAACTTGGTCGAGGGCCGCGAGGTCGTGCGCGAGGGCATCACCTTCAGCCTCAGCGAGGTCCAGGTCCGCGGGCCCGCCGAGACGGTCGATTCCATCAAGGACACCTTCGCGTTCGAGAGCGTGGACATCGCGGACCGAACCGCGAAGGACTGGTCCGCGGCTCCAAGCTGGGCTGCGACCTTGAAACTGTCCAAGGAGCTCCTCGACCAGGGGTTCGAGCTGGTCCAGGAGATCAAGATCGATTTCCCCGTCCGCCCGGCCACGATCTCGGTCGGCGACGTCGAGATGGACGTCACGCTCGTTTGGCTGGACGCGAGACGGGACGACCTGACCCACACCTATCAACCTCCGGACAAACGCGTGACGCTCGAGATCGAGATCATCGGCGTGCCGCTGGACGTCGATGAGGAAGCGAGCCTGTTGATTCGACTGCGCGACCTCGTGCGTCGCGACGCGCGCGCATTCGTCGACGTCAGCGCGGTCTCGGCGGGTGAATCGCGCGGCGAGGTCCTGGTCCGCAGCATCGATCCGGCCGTTTGGCTCCAGGAGCTGCCCGAGTCCGTGACCGAGAACCTGGTGGGCGCCGAGGACATCGAACTGCGCGTACGTTTGCGCGAGAGCGACCGCGAGCTGTTGCTCGTACCGGTCGAGAACAACGTCGAGAACAGCGAGGACGGGGAGAACCCTTGAGCGATTCGATCTTTGGAACGGACGGCATTCGTGGACGTTACGGTGACGGTTGGCTGACCTTGAGCGGTGCGGAGCAAGTGGGCTTCGCTGCGGGCCAGGTCCTGCGAACGCGATCCGAAAGCTCCGCGCACGCCCTGCTCGCCCACGACGGTCGCGCCTCGGGCCCGGAGCTCGAGCGTGCGCTGGCGCGCGGACTCGCCGCTTCAGGGGTGCGCGCCACGTCCGCCGGACTGATTCCCACGCCCGCGCTCGCCTGGTTGGCGCGCCATCACGACTTCGCCTTCGGCCTCATGGTCAGCGCGTCGCACAATCCCGCCCAGGACAATGGCATCAAGGTCTTCGGGGGTGCGGGTGAGAAGCCCGACGACGCCACGCAGGCCGCGATCGAGGACATCCTGCGCTCGGGGGAGACGAAGGTCGACGCGGGTGCCGAACTCGCCCACGCCCCGGAGTTGATCGACGCCTACGCCGGTCACCTGCTCGAGGACTTCGCCGCGGGACTCGACCTGTCGAACCTGAAGATCGTCCTCGACTGCGCCAACGGTGCGGGCAGCGTGCTCGGACCGCGCGTCCTCGAAGGGCTCGGCGCCCAGCTCATCGCGCGTGCCGCGGCCCCGGACGGCGTGAACATCAACGAAGGTTGTGGCAGCACCAAGCCCGAGGGCCTGCAGGCCGACGTCGTGGCCCACGGGGCCGATATCGGGATCGCCCTCGACGGGGACGGCGACCGCTGCATCCTGGTCGATGCGAACGGGGACATCGTGCACGGGGACGGCATCTTGACCGTTCTCGGCCGCCACGCGGCGAGCACGGGCACGGCCTCCTCGCGCAACGTCGTCGCCACGGTCATGAGCAACCGCGGCTTGCACCGCGCCCTGCGTGACGTGGGTGTTGGCGTCGTCGAGGTCGCGGTCGGCGACCGCGCGGTCGTCGAGGGCATGCGCCATGGTGGACTCGCGCTCGGAGGCGAGCAATCGGGCCACGTCGTCCTGGGCGTACGCAACGACCACATCGGCGACGGGCTCGCCACGGGCCTCGCGGTGTTGGGCGTCATGCATGCGACGGGCGAGTCGCTGCGGGCCCTCGCGGCCCCCTACCAACCGTTCCCCCAGGTCCTGATCAACGTGCCGGTCGGCTCGAAGCCCGCGTTCGAGACGATCGAGGGACTGCTGGAGCACGTCGCTCAGGTCGAGCGGGATCTTGGCGACGAGGGGCGCGTGCTCCTGCGCTACTCGGGCACCGAGAACC
>JAJDEX010000296.1 GCA_029259575.1 Planctomycetota bacterium
AGCTGCATGCCCTTGGTCGGGACGATCGCGGAGCCGTTGTCGGCCTTGGAGCTGTCGACCGCCACGGACGACAGGGCCAGGCGACGACCGTCCGTGGCCACCAGCTTGAGGTTGTCGTCCTCGATCTCGGCCAGGACCCCGTGCATGGCGTAGCGGCCCGGTTCACGGGCAGCGGCGAAGGAGGTCTGCTGCACGAGCTTCGTGAAGGTCCCTCCCTGCATCGAGATCGTCTTTTCTGCGTCGAAGCGGGCCACGACCGGGAATTCGTCCGGGTCCAGCGTGACGAGCTCACAGGAGTCCGTACCGCCCGTGATGACGCAGTTGCCAGCGCTGGTGTCGAGCGTGATCGTCTCGCTGGAGAGATCGCGGGCGAAGTCGAGCGCAACCCGTGCCGGTACGACGGCCGGTCCGGGTTCGTCGACCTGGACGCCATCGATGCGATAGCGCAGGGAGACCTCGTGATCCGTCGCAATCAGCTCAAGTGCATCGCTGGTTGCGACGAGACAGACGTTCTCGAGTACGGGCTTCGTGCTCTTCGAAGGCACGACGAGGTTGGCGATTGCCAGACCTTCGCGGAGCTTCTCACGATCGCAGGTGACCTTCATGCGGAGGGGGGGCGGCTTGGGCGTGTGGGGGGACGACAGGGTGCAGAGCAGAACACCGGAGGATGGACCGAAGGATCGGATCCTCGTTGGATGTTCGGGGTGGAGAGGTGGGGCGGAGCGGTTGTCCCCAGTCCCCTCTTAAAGAGATTCTTCATCATCTTAAGGGGGTGGGTGGTTTGGGGACAACGAGGCTTCTGACGAACACAGGTGCTGTTCGCCAGCGGACTTGTGACGGCCGAGACCGTGTTGAACGAAGGGCTCGCGCGGTGGAGAACCCGTGGGCTTCGCGAAGGTTGTGAACACCCCTCCAGAGGCCCCGGAAGCGGGGTTCGGAAGCGGGCCCTCCATCCACGACGGATCCCCGAACTGTTCCGGCTGGATCCACACGGTTGTCCCGGGGTTTCGAGCAGGATTTCCACGGTCCTTGGGGAGAGCTGTGGACAGATTTTTGGGCGCGATTCCAGCCTCCGGAGCCGTCCAGGGTCGTCGCATGCGGAGCCCTGGTTCGGCCCGATTCGGCGGCCCTGAAGGTCTGGCGAGCCAGGCTCACGGCGCGGCGGACCGGTGCGCCGCGATACGGGGGAACCGCATCGCACGCCGGAGCGAGCGGCTGGGCACCTACAGAGGCACCGACGGAGGCCACAAGAGGGGCCCAAGGAGGGGCGGCGAGAGGAGTGTTCCGGCGGTTACCGATCCCTGGGGACGCGACCGGGCGCAGGAACCCCGGATCAAGTCCGTACGCACCGGAACGACGTGGAATCTCCGCGCGCATCGGCACGCGGGGCTCGGAGCGCTTCGCTCGCGACGCTGCTTCTCGAGCGCCTTTCCCACGCCTCTCGACGTTCACGCGTCGAGCGTGCGGCCCGTGAGCCGCTGCAACAGCTGGTCGAGCTGCTCGCGCACGTCTTGCTCTTCGCCCAAGCGCTTCTGCACCTTGGACACGGCGTACATGACGGTGGTGTGGTCCCGTCCGCCGAAGTACGCGCCGACCTCCTCGAGGGAGTGGCGGGTGATCTGGCGCGCGAGGAACATCGCGATCTGTCGCGGCCAGGTGATCGCGTTCGTGCGGCGCTTCGACTGCAGTTCGCTGAGCTTCACGCCGTAACGCTCGGTGACGACCGTGATGATGTCTTCCATCGTCGGTTCACCGCGTCGCACCTGGAACAGTTCGCCCAGGGCCTCGCGCGCGAGCGGCAGCGTGACGGGCTTGGTGGTCAGGCTGGAGTAGGCCATCAAGCGCGTCACCGCGCCCTCGAGTTCACGGACGTTGTCGGTGACGTGTTCGGCGATCAAACCGGTGACGTCGTCGGGGAACTCGAAGCCCTTGTCGCGGCTCTTGCGCTTGACGATAGCCATGCGCGTCTCGAGGCACGGAGGCTCGACCTCGGTCACCATCCCCCATTTGAAGCGCGATACGAGGCGATCTTGGAGGGTCGGGATGTCCTTGGGCGGTGAATCCGACGAGAGCACGATCTGCTTCTCGGCGTTGTAGAGCGTGTTGAACGTGTGGAAGAACTCCTCCTGCGTGCGTTCCTTGTTCGCGAGCAGGTGGATGTCGTCCACGACGAGCACGTCGATCGAGCGGTACTTGTTCCGGAACGAATCCAGGTCGCCGTTCTCGAGCGCGCTGATGAAGTGGTTCACGAACGTCTCGCAGGACAGGTACAGGATGCGGCTGTCCGGCTGGCGCTCGAGAATCATCCCGCACACGGCCTGCAGGAGGTGCGTCTTGCCGACGCCGACCCGTCCGTGCAGGAAGAACGGGTTGTAGCTCTTGCCCGGTTGTTCGGCGGACCCCATCGCGGCCGCATGGGCGAAGCGGTTGCACGGGCCGACGACGAAGTTGTCGAACGTGTACTTGGTGTTGAGCACCACGTCCGAGTTCCAGTGAAGCTGTGCGGGCCCACGTGCCGGTCCAGCAGCAGGAATCGGTTGGGTGTGCGGACCGGAGGGCGCTGCGCTCGGCGGCGCGAGATCACGCGGTGCAGCAGGGACCGGGGCGTGGCCGTTGCTGGAGAGGTCGCGCGCGGCAGGGGCGTATTCGTCCCGCTGCGCGCCGTGTTCGGACGAAGCACCAGGGCCGCGCTCCATGGGGCTCGCGGGGGCCCAAGCCGGACCCGTCGCTTCCCGGTGTCCGTTCTGGGTGGCCAGTTCGTCGATCGGCAACGCGGTCTGCCCAGCGACGGGTGCATTGGCGACCGCGGGTGCATCCGCGGCCGCGGCGAGTTCGGGATCGACGATCAGCCGCACGGGTAAACGGCGGTCGAGGACCGCGAAGACGGCGTTCTCGAGGATGCGCAAGTAGTAGTTCTCGAGCCAATCACGCGCGAATCCGTTCTGGACGGCGAGAACGACCTGATCCTGGTCGATGCGCACGAGGGCCGAGCGTCGGAACCACGTCTCGTACTGCTCCGGCTGCACGCGCTTGGCGATGGCCTCGTCCAGGGCCTGGGCCGCCTGCTTCACGTCCATCGCGAGTCCCAAGTGATCCACACCCCCTTGGGTGGATGCGCTTGGATCAGAGATCCCCTGATCGGATGGATGGCTGGGCGCGGACGTGGCCAGTGCTTTGGATTCGTGCATTCCGGGGGTCCCCTCGTGATCGGGTGCGCCGTTAGGAATGGCGCGATTGCGGTTGCTGGCAGGCGTGGGCGTCAGGATGACCTGATGGTCCGACACGCACGGGTGGGAGCGGTGAGCGTTGCCGGTGCTGGGGATGGCCAGGACGTGGTGCTCGTCGGAGCGAAGTCACTGGCGCGGGTGGGGGTCGGCAGGTTCGCCCGTGCGATGCGTTGCATGTTCCCCCCGTATCGCGAAACGGTCAACGACTCATCGCGATCTCTTCACCGCCCATTCACATCGCGCGCGTAAGTGTCACGACTTGCGTGCGCGGTGTGAAGTTCTCGACAGCGTCTCCACAGCGATGTGAATATCTTCTTCGGTCGTTGTTCGGCCGAGTGAAATGCGCAAGCCACCTCGCGCGTCCTCGTCGTTCAAGCCGATCGCGCGCAACACAGGTGAGGGTTCGAGCGAACCGCTGCTGCACGCGCTCCCCGCGGACACTTCGAGTCCTTCCAGGTCCAGTTGCGTCACACCCATGCGTCCGTTCACTCCAGGCAGCAGAATGCACAGGGTGTTCGGGAGACGGTGGGCGTCGTCCAGGTCCGGACCGAGCAAGCGCACATCGGGCACAGCGCTTCGCAGGTCGTGCCACAAGCGCTGGCTGAGTCCGAGGATACGGGAGGCTTCCGATTCCTGCTCCAGGACCGCGAGTTCGATGGCGACCGCGGCGCCTGCGATCGCGGACACATTCTCAGTTCCGGGACGGACCTCATCCTCTTGGCCACCCCCGTGCACGAGCGGGCAGAGGGCACTGCCGCCACGGCGTACGAGCACGCCACAGCCGGTGGGCCCACCGACCTTGTGTGCCGAAAACGCAGCCAAATCGGCCCCCCAGGCCTCCAGATCGACCTGGATGCGCCCCAGGGCCTGCACGGCATCGGTGAAGAACTTGGGCCGGACCGACGCTTCCAGCTCGCGCAGCCCGCGTCCGATCGAAGCCAGGTCCGGACACGTTCCGAGCTCGCTGTTGGCGGCTTGCACGGCGACGAGAGCGGCGCCATGCGCATGGTCGAGCAGGGAGTCCGTAGCGGGTCGGCCCGCGGCGTCCACAGGCACGCGCACGACGTTGCGCCCCTCCTGTTGCAATGCGAGCGCGGGTCCCAGAACGGCGGGGTGTTCCACAAGCGTCGTCACCAAGCCGCGACCCTCCGCTGCGCCACGCACGGTGCCGAGGACGGCGAGGTTGTCCGCTTCGGTGCCACCTGAAGTGAAGATGATGCCCTCTTCGTCCACACGAAGAGCCCCGGCGATGCGTTGGCGCGCATCGTCGATCACCGCGCGTGCTGCGCGACCCCGCGCGTGGGGGCTCGAAGGGTTGCCTGCGCCGGACGCGAGCACCTGATCCATCGCCGCACGCGCTTCGTCACGTAACAGGCTGGTGGCATTGTGGTCGAGATAGACGCGCGACACGGTTCGTGGTTTCCGTTCTGAAACTCGGAGGCGTTCAGGCCGTCGGTTCGTCGTTCTGGGCGACCAAGCGCCGGTACAACGCTTCGTAGCGCGGTACGACTTTCTCGCGCGCGAATTCGGCCTCGGCGCGGGCTCGGGCGTTCTTCCCGAGCTGCTGGGCCCGATCCGGATCGGTCAGGAGCGTGCGCAGGGCCTGGGCGTATCCCTGACGGTCGTTCACATCGACGAGCAGACCGCTCTTGCCGTCCTCGACGACCTCACAGACGCCCCCCACGCGCGTCGCGACCACAGGGGTGCCGCAGGACATGGCCTCGAGGGACGACAGGCCGAACGATTCCTCGGTGCTGGCGAGGCAGAAGACGGTTGCGGGTGCCAGAAGGGCAGGCAGGGCGTCGCGCTCGCCCAGGAAGATCACGCGGTCCTGAATCCCGCGCTCTTGAGCGATACGGCGGCATGCGGCCTGTTCGGGTCCATCGCCGACCAGGACGAGGCGAGCCTCGATCCCCTCACACGCATCGGCGAACGCCTCGATCAACCACGGCACCCGCTTCACGGCCCGGAAGTTCGAGACGTGGACGGCCGTCGGAACCCCACCTTCGTTCACGCAGGTGTTGGCTTCGACGTCCGGGGAGAACTCCTCCAGGTCCACGAAGTTCGGCACCACTTCGATCGAGCAGGGCGCCACCCGCGTGCAGAAGTTCTCGCGCGTGCGTCGTGCCAGGTCCTCGGACACCGCGGTCACCGCGTCACTGGCCAGCAGAATGTGCTCGGTGAGCGGCGCATAGCTGGGGTCGTTGCCCACCAGCGTGATGTCCGTTCCGTGCAGCGTCGTCACGGTCTTGGGTGGGCGCCGATCGGTGTCGTGCTTGGCCGCTTCCCGCGCCAGGAACGCGCTGACCGCATGCGGCAGCGCGTAGTGCGCGTGAAGGATGTCGAGCCCGATCTCGCGATGCAGTTCGAGCACCCGGCTCGTGATCGCCAGGTCGTGGGGCGTCGAGTGGAACAGGGGGTAGGGGATCCCCTGGGCCACGTGCATCTGCACCGGACCGGGCGAGCGCGCCAATCGCGGCGGCACCTCGTGGCTGAAGAGGTGCACCTGGTGCCCGAGTCCCGCGAGAGAGAGCGCGAGCTCGCTGGCCACGACGCCCGAGCCTCCGTAGGTCGGGTGGCAGATGACCCCGATCCGGAGGGGGTCGTTCATGAGCCGGACGTTCGTTGCGTGTGAGTGAAGGCGTCGAAGTCCTCACCCAGGTAGGCGCCGAACCCATACACGGGGAGGGGAGGCTTGCGTGGTGTCGCCGGTTCGAGGACGTCCTCGTCGCTCGGAGCGTCCTCTTCCTGGGCCGTCGCTTCCCGAGCGTCCGACTCTTGGGCCTCCACGGCGTTCGACCGGACCGGATCCGGATCATCGGCCGTGGTTTCGGCGTCCCCGGTCGCGACCGCAACGGGGGCGGGGTCCGGGGTCGCCTCGAAGGCGGACTCCGGCTCAGGCTCCACGTTCTTGACGCTGGGTTCTCCGTTCAGCGTCGCGAGCTCCGCATCGACGCCATCACCGAACGAGGAGGCCGGAGTTTCGCGCGGTTGAATCTCGACGATCGGCTCCGTCTCCTCGACAGGAGCCGGGTCGTCGTCGACCGTGACCGCATCCGTTGCGACGACCGGCTGATGTTCCGAAGGGGTGGACGTGACGGGGTCCGCCTCCGCTTCGGCCTCCGCCGGTGCGGGGGTCGCGTCGGCGATCGGTTCCGGTTCCACTTCGGTCGGCCTTGAAGCGTCCGCGGCAGGCGGTTGCTCCTCCAGGACGACCGCTTCGTCCTCGGACACCAAGCGTCGACGGCGAGCGGGCGCTTCACGGTCCGCTTCCTTCAGCGCGATCGCCGTTTCCTTGAGGTTGGACGGCGCAATGTCGTCGACCGAGACGCCGAGAACGAGGGAGCCGAGCGCCGCGTAGTCGGTGGCGCCGTTGGACTCGGGTGCGTAGTCGAAGATCGTCAACGCGTAGCTGGGCGATTCGGCCAGACGAACGTTCGTGCGGACCGGGTCGGCGACCTTGCCCGGGAAGTAGCGTCGCAGCTCGGCCAACACCTCGCGCGCCAGTTTCAGGCGGCTGTCGTAGAGGCACGGGACGATCGTCGTGATCTCGAGCGCCGGGTTCATGCGCTTCTTGATCAGCTGGACGATCTCGACCAGTTTCGAGAGTCCTTGCAGCGCGAAGAACTCGGTCTGTACGACGAGCATCACCTCTTGGGCCGAGGTGAGTGCGTTGATCGAGAGCAGGCCCAAGCTCGGCGGGCAATCGAGCAGGACGAAGTCGTACGGCTCGCCCACGGCTTCCTGGTGCGCGTCGAATTCGTCGAGGGCGTCCCGCAGAATCGTTTCTCGACCGATCTGGGCGGCCAGTTCGAGGTCCGCCCCCGACAGGTCGATGTGCGCAGGCACGAGGGCCAGCCCCTTCGTCGACGTCGGGACGAGGGCCTCCAAGATCGAGTTTCCGCCGCACAAGATCGAGTACGACGAGGGCTCGCCCGAAACGGGTTCAGCGCCCAGATACAGCGACAGGTTCGCCTGGGGATCCATGTCGATGACCAGGACACGCTGGCCGGCACGGGCCAGGGCCGCGGCCAGGTTGGCGGCGGTGGTGGTCTTACCCACGCCGCCTTTCTGATTGATGATCGCGATGCGTCGCATGGAGTCCGCCCTCGGGGCGAGGCTGCGCAGTCTACCCGAGGTCGCGAGGACCGATCGGGCGTGGGGGCAGCCTTCCGCCAAGTGTTTGGACCTTCGCGGCCGCGGGAGGAACCCTCCAAGCTCGCGCTTCGGGTCAGGCTGGGGCCTTCCGTCGGAATCGGGGAGACGCGTTCGCGCTCCGATCGCCTCGGAGCCTGCGTCCCAGATGGCGGACCTGGTCGCGTTCGCCGCGAGCCCGATCGCAGCGCTGCGTCAGGTACCCAGTAGCGCAGAGGCTATGGGGAACTTGACCCGCCTTGCGCAGGGACCCGGGCAACCGAGATCGGGTCTGCCATTTGCAACGCAGGCTCCGAGCCTGGGCCCCTCACGAGGTGTACCTGGGTGGGCCCAACCCGTGCGTTGGCTATGCCTTGCGGTGCGGATCTCGCAGTCGGCGGCTCTGGTCCCTTCGCGGACGGGCGTGATCAGAGAGCACCGCCAATCCACGATGAGGTCTTCCCCGGCGGCCATTTGGGTGGGCTCGCCGTGCATGTTCGCGGCGGATCCAGGCTAGCCTGGAGTCGTGATCCCCCCGAGCGAGACCCCCGAGAGCCCCTTGCGAGGAGCGCAGGACCCGAATCCGTACGTGGGGGCCGAAGCGCCGTCGTCGGGCGACGCTCCGCCCGTGGGAGGAGCCGATACGGACGTGAGGCGGCCGGAGGTCCAGGTCGCCCAACGCTCCCTCGTACGACGCTTGGCGCGTCACGTCGGCGCGCTCGGGGCGGTGTATCTCCTGTGGGTGGGAATCGGCCTCTTCGCCCAGCGGAGCGTGGTGTTTCCCCGGCACGCGACCTGGGAGAGTGGATCTCCTGGCACGGACATGCCGGGCATCGAGATGGGCTGGCGGGCCCACGAGGGCGGTCTCGTCGAGGAGTGGTTCGTGCCCGGCACAGGCGTCCATGCCGGTTCCCCGGCTCCAGCCGTGATCTTCGCGCATGGCAACGCCGAATTGATCGACGATCAGGGGGCCCTGGTGCGCGGGTTCCAGGAGTTGGGGGTCAGCGTGCTCCTGGTCGAGTTCCCCGGTTATGGCCGCTCCGCAGGCAGCCCCACAGAGGCCTCGATCGCGTCCGTCCTGGCCAGCGCGTTCGACGATCTGGGGCTGCGCCCCGAGGTGGATGCGCAGCGGATCGTGCTCTACGGGCGCTCCATCGGTGGCGGGGCCGTCTGTGCCCTCACCCGGCAGCGCCGGCCGGCCGCGGTGATCCTGCAGTCCACGTTCCGCTCGTTGCGGTCCATGCTGGCGACCTATGGCCTGTTCGGGCCCGCCGTGCTGGACCCGATGGAGAACCTGGAGGCGATCGAGTCGTACGACGGGCCGGTGCTCGTGATGCACGGTCGGGACGACGAGATCATTCCGTTCCACCACGGCGAGGCGCTCCATGCCGCGGCCTCCAACGGGTTCATCAAGGCCTTCGCGTGCGGCCACAACGACTTTCCGGTCTCCAGCAAGGCCCATTGGCATGTGGTGCGGACCTTTCTCGAGCGCGCTCAGATCCTCGAACCCCGCCCAGGGGGTTCCAAGTGACCTATAACGGTCCTCTGAATGGCTATGATGCGTACTGGTGGCGCACATGAGCGACCGAGAGACTCCCTTCGCCGTGCATCCGGACGTTCGGCGAGCCGAAACACCTCCCGGCTGGGTCTACTCCGACTCGGGCTGGCCTCGAGAGATCGTTCGAGGTGCTTTTGTGGGTGGTTGGCACCACCTTGACCCCGGTTCGGTGCCCCGTGGGGAGGCGCGCCCGTTCCTGCTGGCGGAGGGTTGCCTGGATGAGCCGCTGCTACGGACGTGCTCGCAGGACGGGTCGACCTGGATCGGCTCGAACGTCTGTACCCACCGCGGCGCGCGGCTCTGCGACCAGGCGGGTCCTGTTCCCGAGTTGCGCTGCAAGTACCACGGTCGGGCGTTCGCGCTGGACGGTTCCCTCTTGCGAGCTCCGGGTTTCGACGGCGCGCTCGACTTCCCGCGGCCCGAGGACTCGCTCCCCAGCCTCCCGCTGGAGACGTTCGGGCCCCTCGAGTTCACCAGTTTGAGCCCCGCCGAGCCCTTCGCTGACTGGATCGCGCCGGTCCGGAATCGATTCGGGTGGTGTCCCTGGGACCGCCTGGAGCTCGATCCCGCCGGCTCCAAGTCCTTCCACGTCGAGGCCAACTGGGCGCTCTACGTCGAGAACTACCTGGAAGGGTTCCACATCCCCTTCGTGCATCCGGGTCTGCGGTCCGCGATCGAAGGGCCGACCTATCGCACTAGCTTGCACGGCTCGACGGTCCTGCAACTCGCCGATGCGAAGGCCGGGGACCCGGCGCTCGAGGTCCCGATCGGATCCGAGGACGCCGGCTCACGCCTCGCCGGGATCTACATCTGGTTGTTCCCGGGCCTGATGCTGAACCTGTACCCGTTCGGCCTGTCCCTCAACCGCGTCGTGCCCGAATCGGTCGACCGGACGCGCATCGAGTACCGACGCTACGTCTGGGCCCCCGAACACCTGGACTCAGGAGCCGGCGGCGACCTGGACCAGGTCGAACTCGAGGACCAGAGCATCGTTCAGGAGGTCCAGCGCGGCGTTCGCTCCCGGCTCTACACCCGTGGCCGCTACGCCCCGAAGCATGAATCGGGGACGCATCACTTCCATCGACTGCTGGATGCCTCCCTGCGGCGCGCCGCGAAGGTCGATCCCGGCGTGATCGATCAGGCGCCTAGAACGTGACCTCGATGGCGTCCGAGAAGTTCGCAGAGCTGCCGGGGTTCGGCAGAGGCGCGACCTGATCGCGATACCAGCATTGGAAGTGCCACGTGTCGCCGGGCGCGATGACCTGGCCAGGAGGCGTCAGGGGCAGTTCGCTCGGCACGTCGAATCCACGGCCCGAGGCGGACGTGCCGACAAGGTTCGTGAACACGCCCGAACCATCGAACACACCCAGCGAGTTGAGCTGGGGCGCATTCATGTTCGTCGCGACGTTCGGGTTGTAGCGACCCTGGGGCGCGTCGAGGCACAACACCCCGTTGAAGACGTTGAGGCTCGCATTGGCCGAGGGTGAGATCATGAAGAACGCGAACTCACCCGCCGGGCCGTTCGTGCATTCGAGCCGCAGTCCGCTGCCGGAGCCGCTGCCGAAGAATGACGTCAACAGCGTCGCGGAGGCGCCCAGATGGTGCGGATTGCCCGGACCGCAGCCGGGTGTGATCGTGCCGGCCGTGCAGGTGGGACCGAGCTGAGCGATGACGATGTCGAAGCTCTCCTCACCAGAGTTCTCCGACCAGGCGCCGACCTGCAGCAGGAAAGGCATGCCCTGGTTCGTGCTGAAGACGACTTCGGCGGGGTTCGGGGCCGCGCAGGAGATCGCGACCGAGTCGGAGCCCTCCAGGCAGGTCGCGCCGCAATCGTCGCCCGCGTACACGCTCACGCTCGCGATGTAGTCCGAGTTGCATGTGTGCAGGACCGCGGTGCCGGTGCACGGGGCCGTCCAGGTGAAGAAGAGGTCGCGGGCCACACCCGTCGTGCCGGGTGCGGTCGCCGAACAGAGCGCGTCGGGGTTGC